>JALSSR010000307.1 GCA_026984135.1 Bacteroidales bacterium | reverse complement strand
AAATTTTTTATTATCGGATTACCTCTTTTTGTTTTGCTGTCGGTTTCCGTACGGGTTGCAGGGCAGGATGAAAATAACTTTGAGATATCAAAAAACCTTGATATTTATGCCACGGTACTGAAAGAGTTAAACATTAATTATGTTGATGAAATTCATCCCGGTAGCCTTGTTGAAACAAGTATAAACTCAATGCTTGAAACTCTGGATCCTTATACCGTTTATATCCCGGAAGCCGATATTGAGGACGTACGGTTTATCACTACGGGTGAATATGGCGGAATAGGAGCTATGATTAGAAAACGTGGCGATTATGTTATTATTTCGGAACCTTATGAAGGTAAGCCGGCGCAACTGGCAGGATTGAAAGCAGGTGATAAGATTATTGAGATTGACGGCCAGTCTGCAAAAGGAAAAACAACAAGCGAGGTCAGTGAAATTCTGAAAGGTCAGCCGGGAACCAAAGTAACTCTCCTGATTGAACGTGAGGGAGTAGAGAAACCTATAAAAAAGGAGTTTACACGTGAGAATGTTAAAATAGATAATATCCCCTATTACGGAATTCTTGGCGATGGATACGGATATATAAAGTTGACCGGATTTACTCAAAATGCCGGTAATGAAGTAAAAAAAGCATTCCTCGAACTAAAAAAGAATAATGACCTTAAGGGCATAATCTTTGACCTTAGAGGTAATGGCGGGGGCCTGCTGCAAGAGGCAGTTAATATAACAAATATTTTTGTTGATAAGGGACAGTTGGTTGTCAGTACAAAAGGAAAGTTGGAAAGCAAAAATTATTCTTATAAAACACGTATGGCTGCTGTGGATACGAAAATTCCTCTTGCCGTGCTCGTTGACGACGGCAGTGCTTCGGCTTCTGAAATTGTTACGGGAGCCATACAGGATCTCGACAGGGGTGTGGTAATTGGTCAGCGAACTTTCGGAAAGGGACTTGTCCAAAACGTTATCCCTCTTTCGTATAATGCCCAGATGAAAGTCACGGTTGCCAAATATTATATCCCCAGCGGAAGATGTATCCAGGAAATTGATTACTCTCACAAAGATAAAAACGGGCACTCCGATAAAGTTGCCGATTCGCTCATAAGAGCTTTTAAAACAAGAAACGGAAGAGTAGTTTATGACGGAGGAGGCATCGAACCCGATATTGTGGTGCCGGGTGATACAATGAGCAACCTGAGCTATACTCTGTTTGTTAAATATATGTTTTTCGATTATGCAAGTAAATTTGAAAGGGAACACGATTCAATTCCCGCTCCCGATAAATTTGAAGTAACAGACGATATTTTTAATGACTTTGTCAACTACATCAGTGATAAGGATTATGATTACACAACAAATTGTGAGAAGGCACTTGATGATCTGAAAGAGGCGGCAGAGGATGATAAATATTTCAGTAGTATCAAACCCGAATTTGATGCTCTTCAGGCAAAAATACTTGAGAATAAAAAGGGTGATTTGCAAAGACATAAAGATGAAATCAAGAAGATTCTCAAATTTGAAATCGTTACAAGGTATTATTATCAAAAAGGAAGAATAATTGCATCCTTAAATAATGATGAGGATATCAATAAGGCGATAGAAGTGCTTGGCGACAAACCCGATTATCTGGCCATTCTGGGTTTTTCGGATAGTGATGAGAAAAACTAACTAAAGGTGAACAGATGCAGTTGCCTTTTAAAATAAATCATCGTAGCATATATTTAATAGCATTTATCTTATTGGCTATCAGTATCCCCCTGTCCCGTTTCGGGATGAGTGTCGCACAGTTTTTACTCGTCGGGAACTGGTTTTTGGAAGGAAATCTTAAGACTAAACTGAACAGGTTCGTTTCCAATAAGGCAGCACTTGCGCTTGCTTCGCTTTACCTTCTTCACCTTCTCGGATTACTTTATACAACGGATTTTCAGTATGCAATGAAGGATTTGCGAATTAAAATCCCTTTATTGATTTTTCCTCTTATTCTTTCGACTATCGAGCCTGTAAGCAGGAAACAATTGAAAGCGATACTGACGGTATTTGTCGGTGCAGTACTCTCAGGTACCTTCATAAGTGTGGGTATCTATCTTTTTAAGGAAATAAATGATTTCAGGGAGATATCTCCCTTTATTTCGCATGTGAGATTTAGTCTTAACACCGCGCTTGCCATTTTTACATCGGTTTATCTTATGGCAGATGTTTATCAACGGAGCGTAAAGATGAAAATCGTACTTGTTGCCGTTATTGTTTGGTTAATGATGTTTCTGTTTATTATCGAATCAGTAACCGGAATATTTATTGTCCTGTTCGTTTCTTTTATTTTAGGCATTCTTGAAATTATAAAAGGGAAAAATCTTTATTACCGTCTTACCGTATTTCTTTTACTCGTCATAGTTCCTCTTTTCGGATATTTTTATATCCACGATGTTGCAAAATCATATCTGAATCCAAATCCACAGGATTTAAAAAACATTGATAAATATACCGTTAACGGCAACAAATATATTAACGATACCATTAATTTTCCCGTTGAGAACGGCCATTATATAGGAATGTATATTTGCGACAAAGAGTTGAAAAAAGAGTGGCAACAAAGGAGCAATTTTGACTTTAACGGAAAAGACCTGAAAGAGCAACCCTTGAAATACACACTATACAGATATTTGAATTCCAAAGGGTTGCGGAAAGATTCCGCTGGAATTTCAAAACTTGACAAGGATGATATTCGTGCCGTGGAACTCGGCATAGCCAATTATTATTATACGCGTAAGCTCAGTATTAACACTCGACTTTATAAGCTGTTGTGGAGTTATGACAGTTACTTAAGAGGTGGTAATCCGAGCGGACATTCGCTGTTGCAGCGTTTTGAGTTCTGGAAAGCTGCCGTTGGTATTGTGAAGAACAATTTCTGGTTTGGTGTGGGTACAGGTGATATTAGTAGCAGTTTTTTTTATCAATATGAACATTCCGGAACACGACTTACAAAAGACCTTTGGGTTAACAGGACGCATAATCAATACCTTACAATATTTGCGACATTCGGAATAACGGGTTTTGTCTGGTTTTTGTTTTCCCTTTTCTATCCGCCTTCCGGAATGAAAAAATTTGGCAATTATCTTTTTCTGGCTTTTTTCATAACAATGCTTTTGTCAATGCTGATGGAAGATACTCTTGAAACCCAGGCCGGCGTTACACTGTTTGCTTTTCCATTCTCTTTTCTGTTGTTTATGGTTGATGATGGAAAACGATAGATTGCAAAAAGGGGTAATAATGGAAAAATCCGATTTGCCTGTCAAAATTTAAGTAATAACTATGATAGTTTTTGTTTCCCGTATTATCCTTACTTTAATTTTTATCTTTTCACTCATTTTGTATCACAATTTTCCCGCTCAAAACCTTTCCTTCCGTTTCCACTCTGTAAAAGAACAATCCGGGTTTGATGTTTACGGTGTGCCAGGTTGTGCGGTTGCCGGTTGTTTGCAGCCTTGCCGTTTCCGTTCCGGTGGAGTTGTAGATGACAATGGTGCGGGATGCTTTGTTCAATTCAAACACCACAAACTTCTTTGCGGGATTAGGATAAACCTTTAGACTAACTTCATTTGCAATATATTCATCCGTTCCTATGGTGTTGAACACCGAAACGGTTTTCGGTTCGGACCATTGGCTTTCGCCGCAGTAGTTTGCACTTTGGGCGAACAGTTGCACGGTTCCGCTAAAGTCCGGTGCCCAATCCGCTTCGGCATAAAGTCCGTACCCTATCAGTTCGCCTGCGGTGTCGGGTTCCATTTTCCAGTTGAAAGTCCAGGCATTGGCAGGCGGTTCAATGGTGAAGGTTGTTTGGGGGTGGTTGGCGGAATAGACTGTGTCGGGGCCGGAGGGGATATCGGGTTTTTGAGGTTCATATCCGGGACATGGGTTTATTTCAAACATCCATTTTGTTTTATCGCATTCTTTATCATACGCAGTATGAGCGGTTCCTTTTGCGAAAATAATATAATCGGATATACCCTTTTTTAATATTGAAGTTTTGTACTTTACTTCATCGTTACCGTCACCACCTATACACTTTTGCCAAATTAACTGCCCATCATCAGATATTTTCACAATCCATATATCATAAGTAACGTAGTCAATGATATGATTTCCCGAAACATCACCGTCATTATTTGATTCGGTATTGCCGAAAATAATAAAGTCTTCACCGTTTGTAATGTAAACGGATGTTGCTTTTTCCGTATCATAACCGCCGAGAGCTCTTTGCCAAATAAGATTACCGTTAAAATCCGTCTTGAAAATCCATATATCATTTTTCCAATAATTAGGTTGTTCGGTTGTATCGCTGCAATGAAATCCGCTAACATCTCCATCCAATGAATTTGTTGTGCCGAGAATAACATATCCGTCTCCGGTTTCGATAATTTTGTTGGAATTTTCTCTGTTTGAACCGCCGTAACAATCTTGCCTAATAATATCTCCCTGCATATTCAATTCTGCAACAATAATATCCAAGTTTCCTTTGACTGTGTCGCAGGAAATATTTCCGTCAAGAGTATCAACAGAGCCGGTGACCATAATGTTTCCTACGCTGTTTATCATAATATCTCCAGCAAGGTCATCACCGCTGCTGCCAATTGTTTTTTCCCAAATAATATTGCCGTTTTTGTCGCAATTGCAGATCCAGATATCCGTTCCGCCGTAATTTACGGATACATTTCCGTTACTTTCGACCGAAGCCGTAAAAATAAATCCTCCGTCGGGAAGGAAAATAATATTGGCAGGCGTATCGGTTCCCGTACTGCCGTATGTTTGTTCCCAAAGAATATCGCCGCTATCGTTTATTTTAACAAGCCAGACATCATAGTCACCGATATTACCCGATTGTATATCCCCGTTTATGGAATTGGTTTTTCCAAGTATGAAATACGTCGAGTCGTTAATTTTGAGAAACTCTGCGATGTAATCGTCATTGCTACCACCCAAACATTTTTCCCAAATCGCATTACCCACAGAATCAACTTCCGTAAGTTTTATTTCTGTATAACCGTGATAATTGGGGACAAAATAGCAACCGTGAGAATGAGTTGTGTAAAGGAACCCTTGGTCTGATTCGGCGAAACCGGCCGCCCCTTCAGCATAACAGGTATCATCATAGCATTGTTGCCAAACTATTTCCGGCTCTTGCGAAAATGCAAATACCGTTATCAATGTTAAAAGTATTGTTGATTTGATTTTCATAAGCGTTGTTTTATGTTTTTTACCTCTCTAATTCAAAATGTTTAATTTTATAACAAAAATATCAGTTTTCCACTTTTACCTCTCTAAATCTCTCCTGAAGGAGAGACTAATTCTCACATTCTCCAAAATAGATAGTTTATCCGGTATTGTAACTGTTTTCAAAATGTTTACTTTCATAACAAAAATATCAATTTTCCACCTTTACCTCTCTAAATCTCTCCTGAAGGAGAGACTAATTCTGACATTCTCCAAAACGGATAATTTATCCTGTACTTTAACTGTTTTCAAAATGTTTACTTTTAAGCAAAAATATCAATTTTCAACTTTTACCTCTCTAAATCTCTCCTGAAGGAGAGACTAATTCTCACATTCTCCAAAATAGATAGTTTATCCGGTATTGCAACTGTTTTCAAAATGTTTTTAATTCATAATTAAACATAAATTTCCACTACCGTTATTCCTACTACTACAGCCGGTCTCCCCTTCAGGGGAGATGTCAACCGCAGGTTGACAGAGGGGTCATTTTTCCCTTCAGGGGAGATGTCAACCGCAGGTTGACAGAGGGGTTTACCCTCCGCTTATCACAATTTTCCCGCTCAAAACCTTTTCTTCCGTTTCCACTCTGTAAAAAAACAATCCGGGTTTGATGTTTCCGGTGTGCCAGGTTGTGCGGTTGCCGGTTGTTTGCAGCCTTGCCGTTTCCGTTCCGGTGGAGTTGTAGATGACAATGGTGCCGGTGCGGGATGCTTTGTTCAATTCAAACACCACAAACTCCCTTGCCGGATTTGGATAAACTTTAAGGCGGATGTCTCCCGCCTGCTGCTCCGCTATGCCTAAGCAGTTGACAACTTGCACAAAACGGGGTTGCGACCAAATGCCTTCGCCGCAGTCGTTAATACCGCGCACCATAATTGCAGCGCTTCCTTCGTAGTTTTCCGTCCATTGTATTGTGGCTTGAAGGCTGTCGCCGGTTATTGTGCCCGCTTCTTCCGGCTCTATTTTCCATTGGTATGACCAGGCATTTGTTGCGGACAAGGTTGCGTAAACCGTTTGGGTATTTCCCCCTGAACAGACCGTATCGTCACCCGCTGGTGTTTCGGGTGTTGCAGGGGTGTAAATGTCGCAGTCTTTTATTTCGAAGACCCACCAATCCTCATCCCAATATCCTCCATGTGGTGTACAGGCAACATCGTACGAAGGACCGTAATCAGTGTAAGCTGCAATTACGTAATCGTTATTATCCTTTTTTGCTGCTCCGTGATATATACGTTCGTCACTTATACCTCCGAAACATTTCTGATACAGCAATTCGCCCTCGGAACTTATTTTTTCAAACCAAATATCGGGATTATATTCACTTAACCCGTGATTGCCGGAAACATCGCCGTCGTTTGAGTCCGTTTCTCCTATAATTGTGAAACTTCCGTCAATGTTCTTAAAAATTTTTGCTATAAACTCACCATTTGACCCTCCAAGACATTTCTGCCAGATAATGTTTCCGGAAAAATCTATTTTCACAATCCATTGGTCATTATCTCCATGCCATCCAGACACATCACCGTCATTGGAAGTTGTATACGCACCGAACACATACCCATCACTAATCTCTATTAAGGTTGTTATCCCATCATGGTCGCTGCCACCGTAGCAATGTTGCCATTCTATGTTCAAATTTGAATCTAATTTGAACAATACAGCTTCCGCCCATCCATATGAATGTGGCGTACAAGTTATGTTTCCAATAGCGTCTTCATGAATTGAAGAACTGCTTGCAATTAGGTATCCCCCATCAGATGTTTGCAATATGGCCTGCCCTTTATCTATCCAATCTGTCCCAATTGTAAAGTCCCATTCCAGTTCCCCATCGCTGCTTATTTTTACAGACCAGGTATCAGCTCCCCCGTAATTAACGCTCACGTCCCCGTCATTGGAATATGTCCACCCGGTAAGCAACACACCGCCATCTAAGGTTGGTGAACCTTTATATATTATGTCCCCGGCATTACCTCCCACTATCTTATCCCATATAATATTACCTTCTATATCAATTTTAACTATCCAAAAATCTTCTGAATCAGGGTAGGGGTCATTGCTTATATCCCCATCCGAAGAGCCAGAGCCTCCGATTAAAAAATAATTTCCGTTATTATCAGGAGTAATTCTAACAAAACCATCCCCACTGCTTCCCCCATAAGTTTTTTTCCACAAAATATTTCCTATGCTATCGGTTTTTATTAACCACCCATCCAATATCCCATGGTTAAATGAAATATCCCCATCATTTGATTTTGTCCATCCCACAATTAAGTATCCATTTGTAACTTCAATTATGTCGTTCGCTTGATCCTGTTCACTCCCCCCATAACATTGTTGCCATGTTAATTGAAAGTTTTGAGAAAATAAAAGTGAAAAGTTGGAAATCAGAAATAGTAAAATAGTTGTTTTTTTCATATCTGATATATTGATGGAGGAAAGCCCAAAGGCCATCCCCCATAATTACTATTACTTACTTATTACTATTTTACCTGATCTTGAAATACCGTTAACAGTAAACGTGTATAAATACACCCCTTGTTTTACTTTTCGGGTATCCCAAATCTTCTGCCCTTGATATCCTTCAACAACAAATGTTTCAATTGTTTTTCCCGTAACATCAGAGATTTTAATTATCCCCCCTGATTCAGTATCAGGCAAAGTGAAGTTAAAGTAAGTCCATTCATTGGCCGGGTTTGGTTTAACTTCGATTTCCGGCCCGAATGCTTTATTAAAAGAATCATAATTGAAACTGCCAATGCTCTTAAAGCCTGATGTATCATCATTGATACAGTTGCAATAATGGTAACCGTAAGCAAACTCCAATATTCCTTTTGCCTGTACCCCGGCAGTCCCATTGCTGTTTTCAGCGATAAAAACCAGGTTGCTAATCTCTGTACTGTCAAGTTCAAAGATTGTCCTTCCTTCATTATCAAGGGTACTTTGGAGGTACAACATATCGGTATAATAGTTATGTTCGGTCAGCTCATCATCTTCATAAGCGTACAGTGTGGGCATCATATTAGCTAAATTCATAGCATCCATAGTGTTTCCTTCCTGCATATAAGATGCTATTATTTGTTCATCTGCCCGCTTGCCTCCTATTTTGTCCAACCAGTTGCGCAATTCGTTGTTATCAACAATAGTATCATTAAGTAAACTACGGATGATATCATTTGCAGCCCTTGTCATAAGGCGATTGTTATGCGACATTTTACTAATTAGAATTGATTTGTATGTTGAACCTGTTGCGACTATCTGCTCCAAAACATCAATCATATAATCGGGCAACGGATTTTCCTTATCTTCAAGATATTTAATCAATTCTTCCTTTCGCAGTTCGTCGGGATTTGCCGCCATTATCTCAAAAATAACATTATCAGGAAAAATATCGGTTTTATCGGCAGTTGCTTTAAGAACATCCATTGATAAATGTGGTGATTTTCCAAGTAAATCGGAACGTAGTTCCCACATATCATCGGGCATAGCATTTTCCACATCCGATAATGTAGCATTCGTATTTCCTCCGTCTTTCAAATAGTCGTATAAAGCTTTAACATTATTATAATCGTTTAAATTATCATAAAAAACCGTTTCGGATTCTTGCTTCTGATCGGGTGTAAGAACAATCCCTTTATCATCAGTGCCGCTTCCGCCACCGCCTCCTCCGTAATGAGAAGGACATTGATTTTGGATACCTACAACTTCTTCGCGGGTTACACGATTAATGATATCAGGGTAATAAACAGTCGTAGTGCCTGGAGAAGGGGCATAGTAATAATAGCCTATCCAATCATTATAATCCCAATTATTAAAATTGTAATTTGCATTTTCGGAAAAAGTATTTCCCGCCGGCATTTCAATTGAACCCTGAGGATCTTGAATCCCATCAGTTTGGTTTTGTACATCTTCTACCGTAAAATCCTCCCAGTTCCCTGTATTCTCATTGCAGATGTATGAGAGACCATTTTCTTGTAATTTACTCCAATTCTTCCCCGCCGCATAGTTCCCATAGCTCAAACCTTCAAAGTAGTTTTTATATACTTCGTCGGTAGCCTGGGTTTCGGCAATATATATTCCCGTATAAATCCCTTCGGGTGCGCCGGAATATTTATAGAAGTTGTTTTCTTCAACGGCGAAGCCGGAGCACTGGCTCATATATATACCGTATCCCGAGGCTGTTTTGGCCTGATCTTCGCATTCCTGTTCGTCGCTATAATCTTTTGTAATGCCGAAATGAGAGAAAAGCACACTCAAATTCTGAACATCACTTGCATAAACTCCGGTGGTATTGGCATCAAAATCGGTATATTTGATATGGAACGTGTAATGAGAATTGAAGCTTGAAGCTTTGACAGCTTTTGCAAAATTAAAAAAGTATGAAGGCTCTATATCATCCCAAGGACAGGGTTGAGTTTGCCCCGTACAAATACCTTCAACCTTAAAACCCGCATCAAGGGAATTAATTCCCAAAATAGTAGGAGTTTCGTGATAATTGTCTGTAAATCTGCAAGCAAGGAAATTTATTCCTTTAACATCATACAAATACACCTGTGCATCGGGGACGTCATTATTAACAAAACTACCATCCGTATAAATATTGCAACGTTTGAAGAAACTAAGGTTGTCGTATTCGTATCCTTGATAATCATTATGATATTTAACTGCTTTAAGTACCGTTTTGTTATTATGAAATTGTATATATTTCGCGTAGTTATCACTTTGTTCACCCGTAGCTTGAACAATTCCTCCCGTAAAACCATAATTAATACCTATTTCGGGGTCTCTTTTTGCCAATAGTATTGCTATTTCGGCATTATTTATTTGTGAGTTGTTTTCAACAATCAATTTTCCCTGGTATTGATCTTCGAATTCAAATTGCTCTTCAGTGGCTTTACCCCACACTTCGATTCCTTTCCAGAGACATTTACATTGGTTTAAATAAGTCAAAGTTGTGTTGTCAAGAGTAAGAGTGGCCCCTCTGTCAACAATAATCTTAGCCTCCGGTCCGAATTGCAGGTTGCTACCTTCAATAGTAAAATCGGCTCCGTCGTGTACATATATTCCCTGTTTTAATCTCTTTGATTCATTACTCCAGTTTGCAGTACCGGAATATATGTCAATCATATTCCAGTCTGTATAGAGATCGGGATCGAGTTCAATACTAAAATCGTAGCATTCTTCGAGGGGAGGATTATTGCTGTCGTGTATGCAAACGGTATAATCACCTTCGGTTAGATTTTCTATTCCGTCTTCGCCCCAACCTTCAAGCAAAACAGTCCCGCTACCGTTATACCAAGTAAAATAATACGGAGATTCACCTCCTTCAAGATTTTGTACTTGTGCCCAAGTTATTTCACCCGAAGGGCATTCACAATCAATATATCCGGTTTCAACCGTAAAATCAATCATATTGAAAACACCTGTCCGTTCGGGAAGGAAAAACCGTTTGATGTCGTTTTCTCCCGGCAAATATGTTGTGTAATTCATATCTTCCGTACTGTTGTCGAATACACCCGAAGGATATTCTATTCTACCCAATTTGGAGCCGTCGTCTTTTACGGCATATATGCTTTTGTCCGGGCCTTCCTGTACGTAAGTGTTTGCGAAAGAAGTGCCGTTTGAAACGGTTGTAATCGTCGGATTTTGAGACATGTAATCCGCAAGTTTTTTCAATCCTTCGTTTTCAATCGAAAGATATATTACATTCTCTTCGTCTTCAATGGTTGAGAATTCAATTCCGTTGATTCTGTTTGTGCTTACCTGATGCTTTACAATTTGCTTATTCGTAATGTCGCTTCCTTGCAATTTGCAAATGTACAATTCTCCTTTTCCGATATCTTTGTTAGTAACCCAAGCAAAAACCACATTTTCGTCTTCATCACGTTTCAGCTCGAAATTATAAGCTGCAAATTTATGATAATTACCGATTATGGGCTCATCTTCGTTAATTATTTCTTGAACAGAATTAGGGTCAACAGTACCGTCAGGCAGTATTGATTGGCGATAAACGCCGTTTGAGGATGTTGTGTAATAAACATACCAATCGTCAATAACCGTAAAATCAAGTGCAAAACCCACATTCCAATCCGGTGATGATGTAATAACTTCCGAATTACCAATGGTTATAGTTCCGTTATTATTAGTTATGTCAACATATGCAAAACTTCCTTTATCTACTTCTTGTTGTCCGTTGTCAACATAATAAGTATAATAAACCTGATATACATTTGTGGTTCCGGGTTTTTGCATTATTCTTAGTTCGGGTCCCATTGTGTTTGCATAGGAATTTCCGTAACTTAACTGCCCAACCTCATTGTTTGATACATCGAAAACCTTATTATTAATAAGATAGAAAATAAGATTGTCGTTTTTATCATAAACACCGTCGGAAATTCGTATTTTGTCATTATCAAAAATTTGTAAGGTGTTAATGTCTATATCCGTAATATCAATATTATTGTTGTCAATATTTCCATTATAAAATGTATAATTTTTTACATTTTGATTCAGTGGAGTTATTGTTGCTTCGTCAACAAGCACCCAATGTCCTAATGATTGTTGTGAGTAAATATTTGTAACCGCCATAACTGTTATCAACAATAAAAATAAAATTTTCTTTTTCATATCCTCAATGTTTTAAGTTAATAAATAAATTTTCATTCGTCTTCTTTCTCGAATTTCGAAGTTTACGGATGAATTCAATGAACTTAAAACAATGAGAAAAGCCATATTTTAAGGACAAAAATTGTCGTTAAATACGGCAAAAGCCGTAAATGCTTGTGAATTAGATAGTTGAGGGGGGGGTAATGCGCTGATATTCAACAAAATACAGACGACATACTTCTCCCGCCTTCCCGTTTAAAGAGAATAAATACACTACTTTATTTAATAACTCTAAAATCACTGCATTTCGGCTTAGAAAAATCAGGTTTCAAAGGTAATAAAGATTTGTTAAAAAGCAAACAAAAAAAAGTTAACGGTATGAAAAAATCAGGGAACGGTAAACTTGTATCAACAAGCAAATTCCCGTCAAACTTTTTAAACGGTTTTAAAAATTACGGTTTCCGTTACAATTTATTTTGTATTTTCGCCTTGTCAATAAAACATAATTAATGAGAAAAATAAAACATTCTTTTGTTATAACGGAGTATGATGGCATAGAAGAGCTTGAATCTGAGGATAGTATGTTGCTTGCTAAAGCTGTTGAGGCAGCCGGTAATGCCTATGCACCTTATTCTGCCTTTCGGGTGGGAGCTGCAGTTTTACTTGAAAACGGTGAGATAATTACCGGAAACAATCAGGAAAATGCCGCTTACCCTTCGGGATTATGTGCCGAGAGAGTTGCTCTTTTTTATGCTTCTTCGGTTTATCCCGATGTTCCTGTAAAAGCTATTGCCATAACTGCAAAAGCTGAGAATTTTACCATTGAGGAACCTGTAGCTCCCTGTGGTGCCTGCAGGCAGGTGATGGCGGAAACCGAGAACCGCTTTAATAATAAACTCCGCATTATTATGATGGGGGAAACGGGTGTGGTTCAGGTTGTTGAAGGGATGGAAAGTTTACTTCCGTCTGCTTTTCACTCCGATGAACTGAAAAAAGAGAAAAAGCATAAATGACATAAACCAATGGAGCTCATTTCAACAAAAATATGCAAGACAAGCGATATCGGTGTTAACGAAAATCTTTTCGGAGGTACTCTGATGGCCTGGATGGACGAAGCCGGAGGAAGTTTTGCTGCCGTAAAATGTTGCACTCCCAATCTTGTTACCGTTAAGATAAACGAGGTTTTGTTCAAAAAGCCGGTGAAGGTAAAAGAGCATATCAGAATATACGGCAAAGTGTTGAAAGTGGGACGAAGCTCAATTACCATTTCCGTTGAAGCGCGCAAGGTTATGTTCTCGGATGCGGTCGAAGACAGTGTATGTTCCACGGAGATGGTCTTTGTGAAAATTGATAAAGAGGGTAATGCCTCACCCATAAAAGAGAAGGTTAGAAAAAAACTTATTGATGAATTAAAAGAAAATTAAGATGAAGAACAGGATTTTACTATTTGCAATGTTTGTAGTTTTTGTAGCTATGAAAAGTGATAAAAAGGCTTTTGAGTTGTATAATGCCGACGGGAAGGAAATAAAATATAATAAAATGATTAAAGAGCTGGCAAAAGCCGATGTCGTTTTCTTTGGTGAGCTGCATAACAATCCCATCAGTCACTGGTTTGAGCTGGAAATTACCAAATCACTTTATGATATTAAAAAGGACAAACTTGTGCTTGGTGCCGAGATGTTTGAGTCGGATAACCAGTTGCTTCTTGATGAATATTTATCAGGTTTGATAAAAACCAAGAATTTCGAGGCGGAGGCAAAGTTATGGCCTAACTATTCAACGGATTATAAACCCCTTGTGGAGTTTGCAAAAGAGAACAAATTGAAATTCGTTGCAACAAATATTCCGCGCAGATATGCCGCACTTGTAAACAAAAAGGGTTTTGAAGGTCTTGACAGTCTTAGCCCGGAAGCAAAAAAACTGATCGCACCTTTACCTGTAAAGTATGACCCGGAAGTTGAGTGCTACAAGTCAATGATTGAGATGATGGGTGGAATGGGCGGTCATGTTACAGCCAATATTCCTAAGGCTCAGGCTATAAAGGATGCTACCATGGCTTATTTTATTTTACAGAATTGGAAAAAGGGTGATTTGTTTTTTCATTATGAGGGCTCATATCATTCCGATAATCACGAAGGTATTGTATGGTGGCTGAAGCAGGCAGCTCCCAAATTGAAAATACTTACTGTCACAACGGTTGAACAGGATACCATTAAACCTCTTTCGGATGATTTTAAAAACAGTGCCGATTTTATCATTGCGGTACCGTCGGATATGACAAAAACATATTAAAAGAAGGGTAGCCGGATGTGATGCGTCAACGGTTAAAAGTCATAAGAATCATAACTCATAACATCTCCCATTTACATGCTGAAAACATCCCGGATGATATCTCCGTGTGTTTTGCCGAATTTTACTACACACCAGGAGCGTAATACGAATACCTCTTCTTTCTTCAACCATCGTAATGACTTTTTAAGCTCGTTTTTAAAAAGCTCTTTGTTGAAGCTTACTTTTTCTAATATTATTTCCGTATATCTAAGCATAATTTTTTAGAATCGGTTAACAAATCAAATTAACTTTGATTTTGGCCGGTTAACCGATAAACTATAATGTAATTATTGTGCCAATATTGCAAGTGTCTGAATTACAATTAGTAAAAGGTAGTTTTTTAGTTCGTTTCAAGTCTCAAATCCGGAAAAATAGTGTTGAGTAGTAGCATTTTGGTACGCATATTCTGAGAAAAAGTTATGTTTTTGTGCCGGAATTTAAGAATGAACCCTCCCGGCATATTATTATAAATTCAACTTTCGCAAGTAAAATATTATGGATATAATAGCCACGAATGCACGAATAAAAATAATAAATAATATCAAATTTTACTTTTTTACCTTTAGTAAAGAAAGGAAAAATTCATTGCACTCAATTAAAAAACATACATAATTCGTGTATTCGTGGCAAACATAACAACTTGCGAAAGTTAAGTTATAAAAAAATAAGGTTTTTGAAAAATGATGTTGTAGAAAAGTGATGTGCAATATTAAACGGTACAAAATCAAAATTCAATTTTGTAATTCCGGTTTTTAAAGTAACTTTGCAGCAAAATTAAAAGTTGTTTTTATGAAAATTAAAATTTTACTCTTCTCATTACTGATTAGCCTTTCTTTCGGACTTATTGCTCAAATACCGGCGGGTTACTATGATGATGCTCAGGGGCTTAGCGGAGCAGCATTAAAGGCTGCATTACACAATATCATTAAAGGACATGTGGAATATTCCTACAACGACCTTCGTGATTTTATTCTTAAAGACACTGATGAGGATCCCGATAATCCGAACAATGTCATTTTACTTTACACCGGAAGGTCGCAAAGTAAAAATTCCTTTGGTGGCGGAGCCAATGACTGGAACAGGGAGCATGTGTGGGCAAAGTCGCACGGTGGTTTTGGTACCAATCCTCCTTGCGGTACTGATGCTCATCATATCAGGCCAACCGATGCTTCCGTTAACAGTTCGCGCGGTCATAAGGATTTTGCTATGGGCGGTCAGCAGCACCCTGAGGCAACGGGTTGCTATTATACCGAATATACCTGGGAGCCGCGTGATGAGGTGAAAGGTGATGTTGCAAGAATGATATTTTATATGGCCGTAAGATATGAAGGTGATAACGGCGAGCCTGATCTTGAGGTCGTTGATCAGATAAACACCTATCCCGAGCCGGAACACGGAAAACTCTCAGACCTTCTGGAGTGGAATATTCAGGATCCTCCCGATGACTTTGAGATGCACCGCAACGATGTCATCTACGGTTATCAGCAAAACAGGAATCCTTTTATTGATCATCCCGAATGGGTCAATGCCATCTGGAATCCTTCGTCAAGCAGCAGCAGTCTGTCATATAATTATGAGATCACAATTTTTCCGCAACCCGCAACCGATAAGATTTCCATAAAATCCGATTATCTGATGAAGGATTATTATGATATTACTATTTATAATCTCTTCGGACAGGCGGTTTATAATTCCGATGATACTTATTGTGACGGCGGAATAATGAATATTGACCTTCCCGAACTGAAACCGGTTTTGTATATTATTCGGATCAGCGGAGAAGAAGGAAGTTTTACTACTAAACTTACGGTTCAGGGACGATAGAGAGGTTCCGTTAACTGATTTTTTGCTACCGTTAACTTGTTTTATCTTGCAGATTTTGTAAATATTTGTATATTGCAATCCCTAAAATTTTGTTTTAATGATGAAAATAAAACTTCTATTACTTTCCGTATTTGTGATGGGAATGCAACTTGTGAACTCTCAGAATTACAAGAACTATTCAAAAAAAATAGCTGCAAACGACTCCATTTATCTTGTTAATCTTCCGGAACTTACATTGCCGGACAGTTATAAGGGCGAAAAGGCTCCTTTACTCGAGTATAGTCTTGACAACAGTCAATTGCCTTATTTCAGACCTGTATTTAATCAGTTTGGCTGGTCGTGCGGGCAGGCCTCCACAATCGGCTATGTCTTTACCTATGAGATGAACCGTCTCAGAAACCTGCCTGCAGATATCCCTGAGAATCAATATCCTCCGCAACATGCGTATAACTTTTATAACAGTGGGGAGAATGGTATCGGGGTTTGCTATTTATATACTTTTGATGCCATAATACACAATGGAACTCCAAATGTTGCCGACTATGGCGGAATGGGGGAAGACCTGAAGGAATGGGTATCAGGCTACGACATCTATTACAGCGGAATGTTTAACAGAATTAATGACGTTTACTCAATTTATGTTGGAGATGAAGAGGGATTGCTCACTTTAAAAAACTGGTTTAACGACCATTTGGATGGTTCGGAACATGGTGGTCTTGCAAATTTTTATACCGACTTTGACGGCTATACCTATCTGCCTAACGGAACCCCGGAGGCAGGTAAGGCCGTTATAACCGAATTTGGAGCTTATACGGGCCATTCGATGACCTTAGTAGGTTGGAACGACTCCGTCAGATATGATTATAACAATGATGGTCAATATACCAATGATATTGATATTAACGGCGATGGCGAAGTAACAATGAAAGACTGGGAAATCGGTGCCGTAAGACTTGTGAACAGTTGGGGAGATTACTGGGCTAACGAAGGTTTTTGCTATGTGATGTATAAAGTGCTGGCTGAAGAAAAACAGGATGGGGGAATTTGGAATAAATCGGTTACCGTAATTGACGGGAATGCCGGGTATGAACCCAAAATCACCTATAAAATTACTTTGAAACATAATTCGAGAAATAAAATAAAGGTGCTGGCCGGTGTTTCGTCCGATACATCTTCATTGACCCCTGAATATACTATGGATTTCCCGATATTTAACTATCAGGGTGGAGATCATTATATGCAGGGTGGTAATTCCGAATCGGATAAAACAATTGAATTCGGACTGGATGTGACTTCTTTACTGAGTTACGTGGAAAATGGTCAGCCTGCCAAATTCTTTTTTGAAGTTCGTGAAAATGATCCCGGAAATACTGCAACCGGTGAAATTGTCGGTTTTTCACTGATGGATTATACCGACGGAACGGTTGAAATACCTTGTCAACAGACAAATGTTCCTCTTGTTGAAAACGGCTTGACAGTCGTATCTGTTGTCCATCCGGTAAATTTCGATAAAGTGACAATCGAAACCGAGGATTTACCTCCTTATGTGGCGGGCGGCGTATATACTCAACAATTGGAAGCTTCGGGCGGAACTACGCCTTATAAATGGGATGTGGAGCTTAATTATACCGAAACACAGGAAGGAATTTCTTATCCTGTCGTTGGCGGAACAAAACTGACTATGATAAACGGCAAGTATGCAAAACAAACCCTGGATTTTGAATTCCCGTTTTACGGAAGACTGATTGATTCCCTGGTGATTCACGAAAACGGCTTTATTATGTTCCGTGAAACCGGTTTGCCGTTACCATATCAGGTGAACGATATGCTGTTGTTCAAATATGAGCCGATGATAGCTCCTATGCTCAATAAGGATTTGGATATTCCAAACTCGGCTGATAAGGGAATCTGGTATGAAGGAAATGAAAATTATGCCGCATTCAGGTATAAAGCCACTCTCGAAGACGGGTCGAATACTCCCGTGGATTTTACGGTGAAGCTATTTCCAAACGGTGAAATAGAGTACTTTTATTCCGGGCTTTTTCCCTCGGCATCATCAACCTGGATAACGGGAATTTCAAAAGGTGACGGCAGGAATATGGAGATTTCATCCGCTTCAAATATTCCTCCTCTTGAGGATGATATTAAACTGACATATTTCCCTTTGGGTTTTCCCGAATATATCTCAATTGATAATTCGGGATTACTGACTATTGATGCCGGTGAATCGTCGGATATTCTTGAGTTTGGAATCAGAGTAACGGATGCCGACGGAATTTCCTGTGTTAAAAACTATCAACTGTCAACCGGTCTTACCTTTACCTGGAGTGTGCAATCGGGTGATGATGATAAGCTGGAGTTCGGAGAAACTGCGTATTACAGTTTTGAATTTGTGAATTCGGGAAGTCAGACAATCGGCAATACGGAACTTATTGCAATGGTTGATGATGAGTATATTACAATGATTGACACATCGGAGTTCATTGGCGATATCGGGCCCGGGGAAACGGTTGTTTTAACCGATGCCATTGCTTTTCAAATCTCTGAAAGTGTGCCTGATTTGCATAATATTGTTTTGGCGTTAAATATCGGATCGGATGATGACGAATGGAAAGTTAATCTTAACAATGAAATTTACGCGCCGTTTCTTGCAATCGAACCGGCTGTCGTAGTTGATAATGACAACAACAGACTTGATCCGGGTGAAACCGCTGATATTCAGGTTTCTGTAGTCAATTCCGGCCATGCCGATGCTACGGGGGTCACAGGATTGCTTAGTAGTGAAGACGAATATATTACGTTTAATTCTTCGGGAGTTATGGACTATGGCGACTTGGCTGTCAATGAAACGAAATTCGCTTCGGTAAGTGTTTCGGTAGCCGAAGAAGTTTCCATCGGTCATATTGCGCAGTTTGCTTTTCAGCTTAACTCTAC
The DNA here is from genome assembly GCA_026984135.1 of Bacteroidales bacterium. Taxonomy (GTDB): domain Bacteria; phylum Bacteroidota; class Bacteroidia; order Bacteroidales; family JAADJA01; genus JAADJA01. The sequence continues at coordinate 7,809 of JALSSR010000307.1, read as the reverse complement.
AGGTTTGCAGCAGTTGACAGATACCTTCGGCTTAATTATCGGAAGGTATCCCGTTTATGTTATTGACCTTGATCCCGAATTACTTTCAAGTCCCGGGATATTATCGGCTCTTGATGAACTTGATGTGGATTATGGTTACACTGTAATGTTTCCTGAAGATCTTGATGATTATCAAAATCTGATTGTCCTTTTGGGCAGGAAATTCGGTAATTATGTTTTGATCGGATGGCAGGGTCAGGCACTTGCAGACTTTTTAAATAACGGAGGAAATATCTATATGGAAGGAGGACTTACTTGGTATGATGATCCTCAAACTGCCGTTCACCCGATGTTCGACGTCGCTACTCAATATATCGGATGGCATCAAATTGATTCCGTATTTGGAGTTGCCGGAACATTTACCGAAGATATGATATTCAACTTTTCCGGTGATATGAAATTGTTTAATTATCACCTCGTCCCGCAAAATAATGCTTTTTCAATTATCAAAGGCAATGATGAAAACTACGACTTTATGGTTGCCAATGATGCGGGCAATTATAAAACAGTGGCTTCGACAATTGACTTCGGCGGGCTTGATGATAATCTGTTTCCCTCGACAAAGAAAACGTTGATGGCACGCATTCTTGATTTCTTCGGAATGGACGGCATTATTACTTCCATAGATGAGAAAGATGTTCATTCGTCTAATTTTTATTGCCGCCCGAATCCTGCAAGCGACCGTACGACTTTTATATTCGAATCACCCTCATTCCTTGGTGCTACAATTGATATTTTCGATATTAACGGGAATAATGTTTTAAGTAAAAAAATTCCGGCAAACTCAAATATGATAACCCTTAACCTTACTAACGATGACGGTGCCGGATTAAAAGACGGTATTTATCTTTGCAGATATATTTCCGGTGACGAAGTTGATCTTATAAAACTCATTGTTGTTGAGTAATGAATACCTTTAAGAATGATATAGAACTAATTCTTTCGGATAATAAATCGGGTTCGACAACTGTTTTAAACAATACTGTCGAGGCTGTCAAAGATTACCTTTTAAGAAATGAGCGGATTGATAAGGCGCTAATTGGCAATATGTTGAATAAACTGCTTGGTCGCCATTCAAATTTTGCTGTACTCTTTCATTTTGTGAATTCCATTAATAGTGAGTTATTGAAAGACAAAAACGACAATCTTCTTGAGTTTATTGAAAATTACAGCCGAAAATGGGCAACTTCACTCGATTCCGCCTGCCGAAATTTGTTAGAAGATGTTGACCTGAGGAATAAAAACGTTTTGCTTCACAGCAACAGCTCTGCAATTCACAAACTTTTTGCCCTGCTGTCGGAAAAGGAAATTCCCGTGACTGTTTATCAGACTTTTTCTTCTCCGGCGGGTGAGGGAAAAGTCCAGGCGGAGTTTATTGCTTCGTTGGGTTTTCGGGTTATCTTTATTCACGAAGATGCAGTTGGTAAGTTTATGCGGGATATTGACCTTGCCATATTTGGCGCGGATCTTATTACAAAAAAGGGTTTTTTAAATAAAACCGGCACCTTTCCTCTATCCTTAATGTTCAATCATTATAAGAAACCCGTTTATGTGCCGGCCGATTCAAGAAAGGTGATTGATATAGATAAATTGCCGGAAAATATTTCCGAAGCATTGATGAAAGAGAAAGAAAAATCCACAGTAGAACTTTGGGCAAATCCACCTGCCAATATCAATCCTGTAAACTTTTATTTTGAGATGACACCTTTGATGCTTGTTCGCAGATTTTATTTTGAAGAGGGCTTCAAATCAGCAAGTTTTTTGTAATTGCCGCGAATGCACGAATTAAACTTTCTGATAAGGTTAAAAAATAAAAAAATTGCGGCTGCACGGAATTAGGCACTCGTGTAGGGAAATAAAATAAAAGTTCAATATAACGGAACGGTAAAAAAGCAGTGTGTCTGAAAATATTGCTAATTTTGCAACGTTTAACGTATTACTATTATAAAATTGGGAAATTATGAAAATCAAGGTTATTCTTATTGTATTATGTTTTGTTTTCGGAAGCTACTCTTACGGTCAGGATTATGAGGCTATTCAAAAAGCCTTTGCACAAAGCTATACGGACGAGTACAACGGTGACTATTCCAAAGCCATTGACGGACTAAAGAAAGTTTACGACGAAAATTCTTACGAGGTCAACCTGCGTCTCGGCTGGTTGAATTATATGGCCGGGTTTTTTACCGAATCCGTTACTTTCTATCAAAAAGCGATCACACTTAAACCAATGTCAATAGAAGCTAAACTCGGGTATGTGTATCCTGCGTCGGCAATGGGTAAATGGGAAACTGTAAAAAAGCAATATTCCGACATACTTGCCATTGACCCGCAAAATGTCACGGCTAACTACCGTATGGGATCAATATTTTACGGAAATGAAGATTATACAACCGCTTTGAAATATTTTGAGAAGGTTGTTAATCTTTTTCCCTTCGACCACGACGGCCTTTTGATGTATGCCTGGACGAATTTTAAGCTTGGTAAAACAAAGGAAGCGGAACTTTTATTCCATAAAGTTCTGATGAACACTCCCAACGATGTTTCCGCTTTGGAGGGACTGGGACTAATTAATAAATAAACTGATGCTGAACAGGTTTGTTTTTTGCAAACCTTTTACGCTTCGGTAAGAAATATCCGTCCTTTTTTCATGTTAGACATGAAAAAAAGCCGGTTTTTACTATCTTTGCAAACACTTCTATTAATGATCTTAGTTTTCGTAATATTATTCTGTATATTTTTACTCAGGTTCAAAATCGCCTGGTTAAAGGCGAATTGATTGCCGATTCGAATGAAAATGATATTTTGGCGTTCTAAGAGGTAAGGACATGAAAACGTATAAATCACGCATAATAAAAATAGGGAGTCTTGCTCTCGGAGGTGACAATCCCGTTCGCATTCAATCCATGACTTCGACAAACACCCTCGACACTGCTGCAACGGTTGAGCAGTCAATAAGAATGATTGAGGCGGGCTGCGAAATGGTAAGGATTACGGCTCAGGGTGTCAGGGAAGCCGAACATCTTGCCTTAATTAAAAGGGCGTTGAAAAAAAGAGGATACCAAATTCCCCTGATTGCCGATATTCACTTCAATCCCAAGGCTGCCGAAGTTGCTGCAAAAATTGTGGAAAAAGTCAGAATAAATCCCGGTAATTATATTGATAAAAACCGTGGAAAGGTTGACTTTTCGGATGCCGAATATAAAGCGGAAACTGAAAAAATAAAAGAGAGAATAAGACCTCTTATCACTATTTGCAAGGAACATGATACTGCAATAAGAATAGGGAGTAATCACGGTTCTCTTTCCGAAAGGATTCTTGCACGCTACGGCAACACGCCGCAAGGTATGGTTGAATCGGCAATGGAGTTTGTAAGGATATGCAATGAGCTTGACTTCCATAATATTGTGCTGTCAATGAAAGCAAGTAACGTAAAAGTAATGGTACAGGCAAACAGATTACTGGTAAAAACATTACTTGACGAAGGGTTTAACTATCCTATCCATCTCGGGGTGACGGAAGCCGGTGATGCCGAAGACGGACGGATAAAATCGGCTGCCGGTATTGCAACACTGCTTTCCGACGGTATTGGTGATACGATACGTGTTTCGCTTACCGAAGACCCGGAATTTGAAATTCCCGTGGCAAAAACGATTGCCGGATTTTTTGAAAACAGGAAAACAGGTTTGGCAACGGAGTCATTATCAACAAATTATAAAAGAAGAAGTTCGGAAAGCATAGGCAGAGCCGGCGCAAAAAGGGTCCCTGTTGTGATATTGTCGAAGGGAAGCCAAGCCGGGTTTGAATTTACAGGACGGTTTTTGCCCGATTATATTTTTGCCGGAAATATTCTTACGGATACCGGAAATAATGAACGGACAATAGAATATGTCACCTGTAATATGAATAGTGACATTACCGTTTTAAAATCAAATGAAAACAAAATAGTTGTTTTGGAATATGATGGTTCCATGCCTGTTCAAGAGGTTAAGGATTTTTTAATAGAGCTTGGTGCGATTAACCGGAAGAGTCCTATAATCCTTAAAAGGAAGTATGAAAACCTGAATAACGATGATTTTTTAATTAGAGCGTCCGGGGAATTTGCTTATTTTCTCATTGACGGACTTCTCGACGGCATCTGGATTGAATCGGACTCCGTGTCTCCGGCATTTATTGCGGAAATATCATTCGGAATACTTCAGGCGACCGGCGACCGCATTTCAAAAACCGAATATATTGCCTGCCCTTCCTGCGGTAGAACATTATTCAATATTCAGGATACACTTCAGAGAATCAAAGCCCGGACAGGTCACCTGAAAGGGCTGAAAATTGGTGTTATGGGCTGCATTGTGAACGGCCCCGGAGAGATGGCCGATGCCGATTACGGATATGTGGGAGCAGGGAAAGGAAAGATAACTCTTTATAAAAAGCAGCGGATTATTAAAAAGAATATTGATGAAATTGAAGCCGTTGACGAACTTGTAAAACTGATAAAAGAAGATTTTGAAATATAATAAATTTGAATAAAATCAGTTATTATGAAAGTCTTACTTTTGCACTGAATAATAATTAAAATTAATGATGAAACAACTCCTGACTTTTTTTACCGTTCAATTTGTTTTTTTATCCGCACTTTTTTCTCAGGATATCGGAATAGGTGAATGGAGAGACCATTTGCCCTATAACAGTACAACTTCGGTTACCGCTGGTAACGGATTTATTTATTGCGCCACACCCTACAGTCTTTTTTATTTTGATAAGGCAGATAATACTCTGACCAGGATGACAAAAATATCCGGTTTGAGCGATATAGGCATTTCAAAGATAGCATTTAACGACCCGACAAATACTCTTGTGGTTGGATACTCAAATACAAACCTTGATTTGATAAAAGGAACGGATATAATTAACATGTCCGACATCATTAACAGCGATGCCATACCACCCGGAGAAAAGGAGTTGTATAATATCAGGTTTATTGACAATCTGGCTTATATATGTTGCGGATACGGTATTACGGTTATTAATATTGACGATGAGGAAGTTTCCGATACGTACTATATCGGTCCTAATGGCAGTCATCTTGCGGTTTACGACCTGACATACAACGATACATCCTTTTTTGCCGCGACGGACAATGGAATTTATTATGCCGATATTGATAGTCCCAACCTTGCTTATTTTGAATCTTGGATGCAGGATACTGGCGTTCCTTTTCCCAATGCGCAATATAATCAAATCCAGTTTAATGACGGATATATTTATGCTAACAAATATAGTTCCGAATGGGGCAATGATACGATTATCTATTTCGATGGTAGTCAGTGGAAATATGATATGGATGTTTTTTCGTCAAGTGATGTTTTTAGTCTTAAATCAATAAACAACACTCTATATGTTTCTTACAGATATTCCGTAAAGACCTATGAAAATGATGCTCAGTTTGTTTCCTCAATATGGACTTACGGCAATGGTGTAAGTCCGGATGTAAGGGATGTTACGGTATCTGACGGTTTATTGTGGATAGCTGATAACCGGAACGGACTTGTACGCCGGAACAATGGCGGTAATTATACTTTTATGTATCCCAACGGACCTAAAACAATAGGTGTTTTTGCCACATCGGCTGCCGGAGGGGCATTATGGACAGTGCCGGGCGGCAGGGGCCCCTCGTGGGAGAATACCTGGAAAAGGGCAAGTGCTTCATCATTTATTGATAATGAATGGAAAACCTATGACAAGAATAACACTCCGGCTTTTGACACAATTCTTGATATGCTGAGTGTTGGCGTTAATCCTGCAAATCCGAATAATGTCTTTACGGGTTCCTGGAACAGAGGTCTTTGTGAGTTTATGAATAATGAACTTGTCAGGGTTTATAATACGTCGAACAGCTCTTTACAGTATAACCTGATTGAAGGTGCTCCGGTAATAAAAGTAGGAGGTATAGCTTTTGATGCTGATAATAACTTATGGGTTACTAATTCGGGAGCCAATAATGTTTTGTCGGTGAGGATGCCCGGTTCTTCACCCGAGGGAAGTTGGAGGTCGTTTTATGTCGGGTCAGGTTCAAGCGGTAAGGATATTGGAGGGTTGATGATTGATTCCTACGGTCAGAAGTGGATACTTATGCGCGAAACTTCATCATTACTTGTTTTTACCGACAACGGAACAATAACGGATCCTTCGGATGATAAATATAAAAAACTGTCGGCATCCGTCGGAAACGGTGCCATTCCCGGAAATAAAGTTTATAGTTTTGCAAATGATCTTGATGGTGAGGTTTGGATTGGAACGGATAAAGGCCCTGCCGTTTTTTATTCTCCGGAGAATATATTTACTAATTATAATTTTGATGCCCAGCAAATATTAATTCCGCGTAATGACGGAACGAATAATGCCGATATTCTTCTTGTTACGGAGACCATAACTGCAATTGCCGTTGACGGTGCAAATAATAAATGGATAGGTACGGACCGTTCCGGAGTTTATAAGCTCTCCCCTGACGGACAGAAAGAGATTCACCATTTTACCGCTGAAAACAGTCCGCTGTTTTCAAATAATATTACAAGTATCTCCATAAATCAGAATAACGGAGAGGTCTTTTTCGGTACTTCAAAGGGATTGATATCATATAAAAGTACTGCAACCGGAGGCGGACCTGCCAATAGCGATGTATATGCATATCCTAATCCGGTGCGACCAGGTTATACCGGTACTATTGCCATCGTAGGTCTTGTTCGTGATGCCGATTTTAAAATAACTGACATTAACGGAAATCTTATTTATTCCGGTACTGCCGAAGGTGGTCAGGCCATCTGGGATGGTAATAATTTCGACGGCAGAAGGGCTCAGACCGGTGTCTATCTTGTCTTTGCTTCCAATAGTGACGGCTCCGAGACCATTGTTACCAAAATCCTTTTCGTGAACTGATAATGCTTTACAAAACCAGAGGAATAGTACTGAGCAGAGTTAAGTACTCCGAAACAAGTCTTATTATAAAGATTTACACAGAGGAATTCGGGCTTCAGAGTTATATGGTTAGGGGCGTAAGAAGTAAGAGTGCGAAAATTAAACCTGCACTGCTTCAGAATCTCTCGCTTGTTGATATGGAAGTTTATCACAAAGAAAAAAAGAGCCTGCAAACTATACGGGAACTGAGACCGGGATATACTTATACTTCCATACCGTTTAATATGAAGAAGAGCGCCATTGCTGTTTTTATAAATGAAATTATTTCCAAAGCAATCAAAGAAGAGGAGCAAAATATTGACTTGTTCGGGTTCGTTTTTGAGAGTATGAAATTGCTGGATATGCAAACAATGGTAAATCCCAATTTTCATCTTCTCTTTTTGATTCACCTGACCAAATTTCTCGGTTTTTTCCCGAAAAATAATTTTTCCAAGCAGGCAAATGTCTTCGACCTTCAGGAAGGTATGTTTAAGAAAGAGGATTTACCGGGCGAGTTTTTGTTGGTAATGCCGGGCTCCGAATATATGAATAGTCTTATGAATTGTTCTTTTGACGAATTGTCAACATTGCAAATATCTTCGAAAATTCGAACATTGCTCCTCGATAATCTGATAAAGTACTATACTTTGCATCTGCCCGGTTTCGGGACGGTCAGATCGCATATTGTGATGAAGGAGGTGTTGAAGGATTGATGTATGAGTTTCGGTTAATACTGAAATTTTAAAAAGTTTCGTGTCCGAAAAGTTTAAAATAGTCAGTTTTAGTATAATTTCGCGAAATGACTTTAGATCGGTCTTTTTT
>JALSSR010000306.1 GCA_026984135.1 Bacteroidales bacterium | reverse complement strand
CGAAGGAGACTTTTACAAAGCATTATCGGAAAGGCTGATTAAAGCCGTTTCGGGAAAATTTGAGGAGTTGGTGGAAAACTCCAAGAAATTTTTCAAACACTGGATTCCGCGCATATCATTTTCGCCGGATGCGCAGCAGGAGTTTAGTTTCGGACTTGATTGGAATGAAGTTTCGGAAAATCCCGACGAAATTTTGAATATGCCGGAAACAATATCACTGGATAAAAAACTGAAAATAATTGTCTGTATTGATGAGTTTCAAAATATCGGATTATTTGAAAACCCGCTCGGTTTCCAAAAAAAGTTGCGTTCGCACTGGCAACATCATCAAAATACGACCTATTGTTTGTTCGGTAGTAAACGGCATATGTTAATGGAATTTTTTGCCTCCCCTTCAATGCCTTTCTACAAATTCGGCGATCTTATGTTCCTTGATAAGATTGAGACAAAATACTGGATAAAATTCATTGCGGAGCAATTTGAAAAAACCGGCAAATCAATTTCAAAAAAAAATGCCGCTAAAATTGCTCTTTCGGTTGAAAATCACCCATATTACGTTCAGCAATTGGCACAGCAGGTTTGGTTGAGAACAAACAAAAAGGCAACGGAAAAAATTATTGACGAGGCTCTGGAATCTCTTATATTACAGTTAAGCCTTTTATTTCAAAGCATCACGGAAACATTGAGCACAACACAGGTCAATTTCCTTAAAGCACTTTTAAGCAATGCAACAAAATTCAGCTCAAAGGATACAATTGAAAAATTCGGGCTCGGGACTTCGGCAAATGTTGTTAAGATTAAAAGAGCTTTGATTTCAAGAGAGATAATTGACGAACATAACCGGAAAATCGAAATCCTTGACCCCGTTTATGCAAAATGGCTAAAAGATTATTATTTTATTTAAACCGATGCATAACGAAAAGGCAAATTTCTTCGAGCTATATTTGCTATAATATAGAAAATAATATCCAATAGAATTTGCAAAGTTTATGCGTTTCAGTATAAATTGTAATACTTTTGCAGGATGGTTTTAATTGATACACATACTCATCTCTACCTCGAAGAATTTAATGACGATAGGAAGGAAGTGGTAAAACGGGCATTGGAAAATAATGTACGTTATATGTTATTCCCAAATATTGACTCATTTTCAGCCGAACCGATGATGAACCTTTGTGAACAGTTCCCTGAAAATTGTTTTCCTATGATGGGACTTCATCCTACTTCGGTAAAAGAGAATTATAAGGATGAACTTAATATTGTTGAGAAAATGCTCAATGAAAAAAAATTCTACGGAATAGGTGAAACCGGAATTGATCTTTATTGGGATAAAACATTCATCGAAGAGCAAAAGCTAAGTTTTAGTCGTCAGGTTGAGCTTGCCAAGGAGTATGATTTACCTGTTGTTATCCATTCCAGAGATTCTTTTGATGTGATATATGAAATTCTTTTAAAACATAAAGGCAATATGCCGTCAGGCGTTTTTCATTGTTTTACAGGCAATTACGAACAAGCACAAAAAATTATTGACCTTGGATTATTTCTCGGTATAGGTGGTGTGCTGACTTTTAAAAATTCAGGGCTTGACAAAGTAATATCCGGTATTGACCTGAAACATATAATTATTGAAACCGACTCGCCATATCTTACCCCGACTCCTTTCAGAGGAAAAAGAAACGAAAGCTCATATGTAAAATATGTAGCCGAGAAGTTGGCAGTTATAAAAGAAATAACAATGGACACAGTGGCGGACATTACAACAGAAAATGCAATAAAACTATTTAAATTACCGGTTTGAGATGGAATCAAAAACAAGCATACTTATAATCTATACGGGCGGCACTATCGGAATGGTTAGGGATGCCAAGACAGGTGCTCTAAAACCTTTTAAATTTGAAAACCTTTTTAAAATCATTCCCTCGCTTGAAATGCTGAACTATGATATTGAATCATATTGTTTCGACCCGCCGGTGGATTCATCAAATATGAATCCGGGATTCTGGGCGGAACTTGCAGGTGTTATTGAAAAAAACTATGAGTCGTATGACGGCTTTGTCGTTCTTCATGGTTCCGACACAATGGCTTATACGGCATCGGCACTTAGTTTTATGCTTCAAAACCTCAACAAACCGGTGATATTGACAGGTTCTCAATTACCTCTCGGGATGGTCAGGACAGACGGGCGGGAAAACCTGATAACTTCAATAGAGATTGCTGCTGCCAAGGAAGATGAAACACCACTTGTCCCAGAGGTTTGCATCTATTTCGAGAATCAGCTTTTCAGAGGAAACCGAACGCACAAGATTAATGCTGATGACTTCGAGGCGTTCCGCTCGCCCAATTATCCGGTTCTTGCCGATGCAGGTGTTTACATTAAATATAATAGAAATGCAATCCATAATCCTAACTTTAAAAAACTAAAAGTTTATAAAAACCTTGATCAGGGAATTGCGATTTTGAAATTATTTCCGGGGATTACGGAAATTACCGTTAAATCAATTTTAAATATTAAAGGGCTGAAAGCCGTTATTCTTGAATCTTACGGGGCGGGAAACGCACCAACATCGGATTGGTTTATAAGATTGCTTAAAAACGCAATAAAAAAAGGACTTATAATAATTAATGTATCACAATGCGAAAGCGGTTCCGTAATGATGGGCAAATATGAAACTAGTGTCAGGCTAAAAGAGGTTGGGGTTTTGGGTGTATTTGATATTACGACGGAAGCAGCAATAGCAAAACTAATGTATTTGTTGGGGAATTTTTCAGATAAGGAAAAAATAAACAAATTAATTGCCACCTCCATTGTTGGAGAAATAACAACATCAGCCGGTTAATAACGTTCTGTGATCAAAAAAGAAGCATTTTATCAAAACAAAATCCAAAAAAAAAACAATTATTTCGTTCAGGTTAATTTTTTTTGTACTTTAGCCACCTCATTTTAAGAGAGAATTTTGTACTGGTACATATTGGGAGAGGTGACCGAGTGGCTGAAGGTGCACGCCTGGAAAGCGTGTGTACGCCAAAAGTGTACCGGGGGTTCGAATCCCCCTCTCTCCGCTGAATTAATAATAAATTGAAAAAAATTAAGTTAAATAATAAATATTACAAATCAATACAAATTAACTATGAAACGATTAATTGCATTTATCGCGTTGGCAACTATGCTGACTTTTGGTGTTAACAAAGTGATCATTGCACAAGATGTTCAGGAAGAAACAACAGTAGAGCAAACAGATTCAACAGCAACCGCCGATGATTCCGCTGCTGTTATGGAATCCGAAACAACAGAAACTGCAATGGAAGCCGAATCGGATGCCCCACAATCATTCCATCAGATTTTAAAAGAAAAATTTATCCAGGGTGGTGCAGGATTTATGGGAATTATCCTTGTTGTTCTTATCATCGGTCTTGCTTTGGTAATTGAAAGGATTATTTATCTGAATCTTTCAACAACTAACACCCAAAAATTACTCAATAAAGTTGAGACTGCACTTGAGAATGAAGGTGTTGAGGCTGCAAAAGAGGTTTGCAAAAACACCAAAGGACCCGTTGCGGGAATTTTTGTTCAGGGATTGGACAGATATAAGGAAGGTTTGGACATTGTCGAAAAATCAATCATTTCGTATGGTGGCGTCCTGATGGGGCGTCTTGAAAAAGGTCTTAGCTGGATTTCATTATTCATTGCTCTTGCACCTATGCTTGGGTTTATGGGTACTGTAATCGGTATGATTCAAGCATTTGATACAATTGAAGCTGTGGGTGACATTTCTCCTACCGTTGTTGCAGGTGGTATTAAAGTAGCTCTGTTGACAACCGTTTTCGGATTGATAGTTGCCATTATTCTTCAAATTTTCTACAACTATATCGTTTCTAAAATCGATAGTCTGGTAAATGATATGGAAGACAGTTCAATAACTTTTGTTGACCTTCTTGCAAAATATGATCAAAAAAATAAATAGTCATGGACAAAATAATTCTTAATGTTTTTAAGGTTATCTCCCTCATTTTGATTGCTCTTGCGGTCATCTTTCAGGTGATTGTATTAGTCAAGGGAGATGATGCGGTTCAAAATACAAATATAATTGATAACTTCATAACAACAAGTGCTTTTGCATTGGGAATTGCAGCCATACTTGCAATTGCTTTTCCAATAATCTTTATCGGACAAAATCCAAAAAATGCTTTAAAATTATTAGCTGTTTTAGTCGGATTTGTTATTATTGGATTTATCTGCTATTCGATTGCAGGGAACTCATTCAGCAATGTAAGACTTGAAGAACTTAAAACAACCGAAAATGTTTCCAGAATGGTCGGCGCAGGCTTATATTTTACTTATATAGTCGGTGGCGGTGCAATCCTGGCAATTATATTTTCCAGTTTAGCAGGTTTGTTTAAATAAATAAAAGGAGTAAATTATGGCGCGACAAGTAAGTGAAATAAATGCAGGTTCAATGGCTGACATTGCCTTCCTGTTGTTGATATTTTTCCTTGTGACCACAACAATGGACGTTGATACGGGTATTACAAGGAAACTGCCGCCACCTCCTCCGAAAGATCAGGAAGATATAAAAGTAAAGGAGCGTAATGTATTAAAGGTTCTGGTTAATAAAAACGACAGACTGATGGTTAACGGCAAACCGGATGATATTTCAAATCTTAGGGCGGAAGTGAAAGAATTCCTCAGAAACCCTGATATTCACAGTCCCAATAGTCCGGAAAATATGCCTGAAAAGAGAAAGGAACCGCTTAATTTTCCGATACTCGGTGGAGACGTATGGCCTTCAAAAGGTGTTATCTCTTTGAAAAACGATAGAGGTACATCCTATGAAATGTATATTAAAGTTCAAAATGAACTGGCTGCGGCTATCAGAGAACTTAGGGATGAGCTATCTCAACAATATTTCGGAATGCGATTTGGTCAACTTGCTGATGAGAAAAAAATCAAAGCAATTCAAAAAACAATTCCGGTATCAATATCTGAAGCCGAACCTGAAGATATAGGAGGAAAATAACATGGCAAAATTTAAAAAGAAAATAGGTAAAGGAACTCCGGGAATTTCAACATCTTCATTGCCCGATATTATCTTTATGCTGCTGTTTTTCTTTATGGTTACCACAACTATGAGGGACTCAACGCTTTTGGTAAAGATAAAAGCTCCAGGAGCAACAGAAGTGCAAAAGTTGGAGAAAAAATCTTTGGTTAGCTTCATTTTTATCGGACCTCCGATAAAAAAACAATTCGGTACTGAACCGAGAATACAATTGAACGATAGCTTTGCTACCGTTGATGATATCCCGGAGTTTATTGAAAAGGAAAGACAATCGCACGACGAAGCCGATAGAAAATTTCTTACTACTTCGCTTAAAGTTGATAAGGATACAAAGATGGGTATTGTTACCGACGTAAAACAACAACTTCGTGAAGTGGGTGCTTTTAAAATTAACTACTCTACAAAAAAAGGATTTGATAAATAAAGTTGTTCATAGTTAATACTTAATAAAAGGAAGCATTACCTGATGTTTCCTTTTTTTTATTTACTAAAAACGGCTTTGCTTCATTGTTCCAGATCAGCTATTTTCACCGGGTATTCACATTCCTTTTGGTTAATGAATTAAGATACAATAATAATAACACAGCACTTATCAAACTGCCAAGTAAAACAAAGATATTTGTTGATGATCCGATTGAATCAACATCATTTTCAATTATTCCCGAGTTAGCAAGATAATAGGCTACAACTGTTATTCCGTTAAACAAAAAGTGAAGGATTACAGGTATCCAGATATTGCCTGTCCATAAAAATATGTATCCGAACATTATCCCGAGAAAAAGTCGTGGGAAAAAACCGTAAAACTGAAAGTGAATTGTACTGAAAATAATTGCAGACAAAACAACTGAAAGGTGAATATTCCCCGACCAGTCATCAAATATTCGCAAAATAACACCACGAAACAGAAACTCCTCACCCACAGCCGCCAGTAATGCAATGATGATTAAATTAATCACCAACCCTCCCACAGTATTTACATTCAGAAAAGCATCGGTAAGCAGTTTTGCCCTGTCTTCAGATTCGCGCATCCATTGTTCAATCCTGCTCAACCATTCAGGAAGCCGCATCTGTCCATTTGCCTGAACAAGCCAGTTTATTGCAGGAATTGCAGCTACTATTATAAATACTGAAATAATCAGATAATTCAATTTTATACTCCTTTTGAGTCTCAGATAACCGGAAACGCTCCTGCTTTCCAGCTGTGAATAAAACAATGCAGGTAAAATAAAAACTCCTATTTGATTTACAACCTGAAAGTATTTTAAAATCGCAATTGTCCGGGGATTAGTCAGGTCATTAAGTGCTAACATATCCTTGAATATTTCAAAGCCAAAAACCGGAATTGCAATAACAATTCCAATTAAAGTTGACAAAACAAGAAATACAGCCACCAGCAAAATAAGTATCAGCAGTTTCATCCCGACAGACTTATCCTTAATAACCGGAAATAATGAGAAAAACTTCATAAGGCATTACAATAATTTGGGGTTAAAATTAAGACTTTTCAATACATCTCCTTCAAAAATACTAAAAATATCATTTTCACCGGTTATATGAAAAACCTGATAACCCGACTCCAATGCAGCTTTTATATTTTGCGAGTCATCAACGAAAAGTGTCTCCCCGGGTTCAATAATACTTTTTTTGGCAACAAATTCATAAACTTCCTTGTCAGGCTTTCGTTTTCCAATCATAAAAGACCAATATGTCTTTCGGAATAAAGATGCAAATTCAAATCCAAATTCCATTTTAAACTTCCGGGTGTAATAATTATAATGTATGATGTTGGTATTACTCAACAGAAAAAGATCATAATTTTTCGAAATATTTTTCAGAAGTTCAATCCTTTCGGGGGGATAATCGCCAATTATTTCATTCCAGGTTGAATCAAGAATTTCATCAGCGACATTTAATCCTGAAATTTCACGGAGTCCATTCCTGAACTCTCCCGGTTCAATTAACCCTTTCTCAAGATTAATAAACAGATGACTCTGTTTCGCCTTTGAATATAAAATGTCAAAATCATCAACCCCAATATCCTTAAATGCCTTTTCAACACGTTGATGATCAATGTTTATAATGACACCACCAAAGTCAAACAGTATGTTTTTTATTGTATTTTTCTGTTTCATTCAACCAAATTATAAAAAAAACTCAAAATGTTCTTGCAATTAATTTGCAAAGTTGTAAATTTGCACCCCCATTTCCAAGTAATGGGAAAGTTTTTTGAAAAAATTTGTGCCTATAGTTCAGTCCCGATAAAACAGAAATCTGTGATTTCATTTTTTATCGTGGATGCTCGCAAAAAAATAATAATTATAAATTGTTTTTTTTTTGCGGCATTGGTTAGTCCCGAAAACTTTCGGGATGACTCATAATCAAGTGATTGATGTGATTCAGACCTATTGATTATAGGTAAAATAAGGGCCTATAGCTCAGTTGGTTAGAGCACTTGACTCATAATCAAGTGGTCCCTGGTTCGAGTCCAGGTGGGCCCACCAACTTAAAAGCCGGTCATTTCCGGCTTTTTTCATATTATGCATTTTTGTTACATCTTATATACTCCTTCGGCTGACCGTTTCTATACGGGCTCAACAAGTTTATTACCTGATGAAAGACTTGAGCGTCATCTGAAGAAATATTACGGAAAAATGAAATTTACGTCCCGATATTCGGACTGGGAGCTTTTTCATTTTATAGAATGCAAATCTAAAAAACAGGCAATGGCGATTGAAAGACACATAAAGAAAATGAAAAGTAAAACTTATATCAGAAATCTGAAGAAATATACTGAAATTAATGAAAAATTATTGATGCGTTTTGACTCATAATCAAGTCCCCGAAAGCTTTCGGGGCTGGTTCGAGTCCCGAATACTTTCGGGAAGGTGGGCCCACCAACTTAAAAGCCGGTCATTTCCGGCTTTTTTCATATTATGCATTTTTGTTACATCTTATATACTCCTTCGACTGACCGTTTCTATACAGGCTCAACAAGTTTATTTCTTCTTATTCGACAAATCATAGCTTATGAGAGAATACAATCTCCAATGTGTATTGTCAATCCGGTATTTTTTCACATATAAAAATTTACCTATTATTCCAATAATTGCAGCACTGCCAACAACTATCATATTTGTTGTATTGAAAATCGGCCTTTCATCTCTAATGGTACGGTTAATTGTTGTTATTGCAAAATATCCCAATGCAATTTTTTTGAAAAACAGATTCCACATTTGATAAAAACCATGTCGCTTCCTTACAACATATTTAATATCACTAATCCTTATATGACTTAGTCCGTCAATAACAATACTTGAATCCTGTATATTTGTTATAATTCCCGAAATAACCCTTTGCTTATTCAGTATTAGGTTTATTCTGTTGTCAACCGTATATTTATGATTCCTTTTATGGTTGTACTTTTCCAAAACAAGGATATTCTGACTAACCATCTGAATAGAGATTAGCAATAGTATAGAGAAAAGATAGCTTTTGGTATTTTTTATTTGCATTTTAAAATATTTTAAAAGCAAATGTAATAAAGGACTAAAATTCAGATGCAAATTTTATGTTAAAAAATGTTATATCAAAATATCCGTATGAATGAAAATGTTCTTTATCGTTAACAATTAATCTTTACTTTTGCTTTTTTTACCAACAAATTGGAATGGCAACGGAAAAAACAAATAATGATTTTCCAAAGTGGAAAAAGAAACTGCATGAAATAATCTTCGAGGCTGACACAAGAGCCGGAAAGGCATTTGATATTTTTCTCTTAATCTTTATTGTTCTTAGCGTTATTGTTGTATTGCTTGACAGTGTTACTCCTATTCGTCAGCAGTATGGATTAGCATTATTTTATTGCGAATGGTTTTTTACGATAGTATTTACAATTGAGTACATATTAAGAATAATCTCAACAAAGCAACCTTCGAAATATATTTTCAGTTTTTACGGAATTATTGACCTGCTTGCTATATTACCTACATATTTAAGCATAATTGTGTCAGGTTCGCATTTCCTGCTTGTGATACGTATTTTAAGGCTTCTCAGAGTTTTCAGAGTCCTAAAGCTGGCACGTTTTATCGGGGCATCCAATACCCTTGTCACCGCATTGAAAAAAAGCAAACATAAAATAATAGTATTTCTTGAAGTAGTCATCGCCCTGGTGGTTATCATGGGTTCCATAATGTATCTGATTGAAGGACCGGAAAACGGATTTACAAGCATTCCGCGAAGTATTTACTGGGCTATTGTTACAATGACCACAGTAGGTTACGGAGACATAACACCTCATACTGTCCCGGGACAAGTACTGGCATCAATAATAATGATAATCGGTTATGCTATTATAGCTGTCCCCACCGGAATTATCACATCAGAAATTTCACGAACATCAAACACAAATGTAAACACACAGGTTTGCAGTAATTGTAATGCAGATAATCACGACGATGATGCCAAATACTGCAAGTACTGTGGAGAAAAACTCTGATATAAAATGACAAAATATTCCGACCCGTTTGTTGAAGCCTTTCGCGATTTCCTAAATGGTAAAACCAATGAGGAACTTGCTATTTATGTCAACAATGAGTTTTCTGAAAATATGCCTGTCGGATATTTTTTCAGGAGCTATAATGAGATGCCTCAACTTGAGCAGATTGCTTTAAAGGAATGCAAAGGAAATGTCCTGGATATTGGTGCAGGTGCAGGTTGTCATTCACTCATTTTGCAAGAAAAAGGAATTGATGTTACCGCACTTGATATCAATAAAGGATTTGTTGATATAATGGAGCAAAGAGGGATTAAAAGAATAGTTCATTCTGATATTTTTGACTTCAACAAAGGAAGATTCGATACATTATTGATGTTGATGAACGGTATTGGCTTTACAGTTGATTTTAAAGGACTGGAAAGATTTCTGAGTCAGGCAAAAGAGCTTTTAAATCCTAACGGCCGGATACTTCTCGACTCTTCCGATCTTTTATACCTTTTTGAAGAGGAAGACGGTTCATACAAAATTCCACTGACCGGAGACTATTACGGAAAAGTTGTGTATCAGATTGAATACAAAAATCGTAAAGGAGAACCATTCAAATGGATATTTATTGATTACTCAACATTACTTCAATATGCCCATAAGATGGGATACAAATGTGAACTTCTATATGCAAACAACTTCCACTATCTGGCTAAATTAACGGGTGAATGATTCTCACATTGATATCTGACTACTCATCTTATCCCCAATCCCTTACCTCTTGAATAAGACCAATACATCACTCCGATTCCGGCCAGTAACGAAATAATTGCTATTATAAAAGTACCTGTAAATCCTATGATTCCGTAAAAGAATACACCAAGCAAAGGAGCAAAAGTAGCCCTCACGGCAGTCAATGACAAATGTACAGATTGATAATCCCCGGCCTCCTCGGGTTTACAAAAGTATGCCGAACCGATAAACCACAACAAAGCCATCGTTGCCGCAAAAATTCCGTAAAACAAAAAGGCAATAACCAGCATCAGGTAAACTTCTACACCTGCAATTTCAATATGAGCAGGAAAAAACTTTGTCAGCATTATGAACAAAATATATAGCATCAGTGATGCAAATGTTATTGCAGCAAACTTACGGGGATCCATCTTGCCAAGCAATTTACCCGTAAAAGGAAGCAAAACAATAGCAAGTATGTTATACGCATTTTTGTAAAAAGCAACACTGGAATAGTTAAGATTTAAAGCCCTTTCAAAAAAAATGGTTATCACGGTCACGGTTATCATAAATGAAAACCCGTAAAACATAAATCCAATCTCAAAATGAGTGTATGGTTTGTTACTTTTTAAAATACCGGTCATTGTTAAAACAGAATTTTTAACCGATCTGAAAAAATTCTGTTTTTTAATTTTTAATACAGGATTATCATAATTTATCAATGACAATAAATAAACTGATACAATTCCTAAAACGGCAATTATCGGAAATACATATCTGAATGCAAAATTATTAACATCCAAAGACATCCCGTAAAAAAAAGTTGCCACAAGCATCACAATTTTATTCGTTGACGATGCAAAACCATAGAGCTTACCAAAATTGTTATGCTCATAACTGTTTTTCAGAAACAAATTTATCATTGGATAGATAATGGTATTGCCAAAATAATAGACAAAAAATATTCCCAGAAAGATATAGTGATAAACCGGGGTAGCAACAACAGCCGCCTGATTATCAGGAAACAGAAAGACCAGCATCAGAGGAGCCCTGGTAAGCACACCAACCCATACCAATAGTTTGTTCTTGTGCCTTGCACGTTTGATAAACTCATTGATAAAAACCAGAAAAATAAAAACAACCATACTAAACTGGAATAAAAATCCAAGTTGATAGTCACTTCCCTTCAGACTTTTTATAAAGACAAATTCATTCAGAGCTAACACTCCCAGAATAATTCCTTCAATTACAGAATAGGCCATATGGAGCAGAAAAGTCCTCCGCTCAATAGTATTCAAGGATTTAATTGATAATATCATTTGTCATCATTAAAAAACAGTACCGCAAATGTAATCCTAAATAAAAAATCACCGTATAAAACCAAAAGGTTTAATTTTACAGACTATTTATTTCATTAATGCGTTGTAACATTTATTGCTTGAATAAGTTCAAATAGACAATGAGAAAGATTTTTATTAAATTGGCATACATTATCTTCATCTTTACTTTTCTGTCTCAGGCAGCAAACAGTCAGGATTCCGACCCGAGAAGTACAACCCAAAAATTTGCATCGGCATTACAAATAATTGACTATGCCTATGTTGACACGGTTAACGAGCAGAAACTTGTTGAAGATGCTATCGAAGCTATGTTGAAGCACCTTGATCCTCATTCCATTTATATTTCAAGGGAAGACCTTCAAAGTGCCAATGAACCTCTTGAAGGAGCCTTCGAGGGCATTGGAATATCTTACCAAATCTATCATGATACTATTTTGGTTATATCACCTGTTCAGGGTGGCCCTTCTGAAAGACTCGGCATTATGGCAGGTGACAAAATTGTGAAAATCAATGGAGAAAATGCTACCGGTAAATTTGTAAACACAAAGTATGTCAAAAAAAAATTACGCGGTAAAAAGGGAACATTAGTTAATGTTGACATTGTAAGAGAAGGGAGAAAAAAACTATTAAAATACACTATAATACGCGACAAAATTCCAATCCATAGTATTGATGCTGCTTTTATGGTCAATGATTATGTCGGATATGTAAAACTGAACAGGTTTTCAAGGACAACAATGGATGAATTTCATCAAGCACTCGGCAAACTGAAAGATTCGGGAATGAAAAACCTGATCCTTGACCTGAGAGGCAACTCCGGCGGATATCTCGATGTTGCCATTGACCTCTCCGACGAGTTTCTCGGTTTTGGAAAACTGGTGGTCTATACAAAAGGTAATTCCAGTCCGAAAAGGAAATATAAATCAACATTCAGGGGTGAGTTTGAAAATGGCAAACTGGTGATTCTCATTGACGAAGGCTCTGCATCTGCAAGTGAAATTGTTGCCGGTGCCATTCAGGATTGGGACAGAGGGGTAATAGTCGGGCGAAGGTCATTTGGAAAAGGACTGGTTCAGAGACCATATTACCTCCCCGACAGTTCGGTTATAAGACTAACTGTGGCACGTTATTATACCCCTTCGGGAAGGTGTATCCAAAAATCTTACAAAAATGGTTACGACCAGTACTACGATGACCTGGAACGCCGCCTGAAGAAGGGAGAGCTAACCGATGAAGATAAGATAAACTTCCCGGACTCACTAAAATATTACACTGAAAACCATAGAGTTGTATATGGCGGAGGTGGAATTATGCCCGATGTTTTCGTTCCCTGGGATTCCACAAAATATTCCGATTTCTATGTTGATCTTTTAAGTAAGGGATTATTTAATGATTTTATTATCGGATATGTTGAAAAGGAAAGAAAATACCTGAAAATGAAATATCCGACATTTAAAGATTTCAATAACGACTTTGATATCGAACAATCCCTAACGGATGATTTCCTGGCTTTTGCAAGAAAGAAGTACATTGTTCCCAAAAAGAATGAATTTGAAACATCTGAACAAATTATTAAATACCAACTCAAGGCAATACTGGCAAGAAACCTTTATAATTTCGAATCCTACTTTGAAGTAATGACCCAAATTGATGACGGTTTCCGAAAAGCCGTTGAAGTACTTGAAAATTCCGAGTACTTTGCCGAATTGAAAGAGTAATAGACTTACTCCTGACTTCTGTTAAACATTCCTGTTCATAGAATAATAAGCTGCATTATTCCCAATTTGGGAAAAGTCACATTTTTTGCCTATTTTATGAAAACTGTCAATAGAGTGCCTTGCAGATAAAGTTAAAAAGTAAGTATGATTTTTGTACGGACTTAACTATTAATGTAGTTAATAATCCAATATTTACAATATGTTATTAATTCCAAAACCTGACTTTCCGGTTCCCGGATTAACAATCAAATATTTAATCAGAGCCTTTCTCTATTTAACAATTTCTGTTAACCCCGCTTTTCTTAAGTCACAAACCAATATTTCAGGTGGAAATATAAGTGGAAACTGGACTTTTGCGGGCAGCCCGTATCTGATTGAAGGTAATATCGCTATTAGTGAAACCGATTCACTTATTGTTGAACCCGGTGTGGAGATTATTTTCCAGGACAACTATCTGTTTCAGATATTCGGCAAACTCAAAGCCATTGGTGCCGAGACTGACAGTATCAGGTTTACCGCTTCAAGTGATAATGGATGGGGAGGGTTGGATTTCTCATCACAATATTCTTCAATCCTGGATTATTGCATTGTAGAATATAGTAGTGCAGCGGGAGTTACAGCATATTTTGATGATTATAATGATGATTATGTTGAATTAACTAATTCTGTTATAAGGAACTGCAATTCACATGGGATTTATTTAATTGCAGGAGGTCTAAGGTTAACCAACATTTTGATAAACAATAATGGTGGTGATGGAGTTTATAATTCATACCTGCCAAGTATTGAAATGTCAAATGTAGTTATCTCAAATAATGTCGGAGACGGATTAGACTTAGATGAGTTAAACGGTAATATTAACAATTTGAAAATCATTAATAACGGGGGAAATGGGCTGTATGAAGAAGCGGGAGGAGGAACTTGTGAAATAACTAATCTGGAAATAAAAGATAATGGTGGATATGGTTTGTATGTCTGGTTAGGTATGCCACAAATAACAAACTTCAGCATTTCCGGTAACGGTCAGAGAGGAATGCTTCTTGGGAATCAGGCTGTTTGTATTAATGGTGAAGTTAGTAATAATAATGGAGGTGGCATATATCTTCAGTACGAATCCTGGTCTACTCTTAATGATATAACTATCAAAGATAATGGCCCTGTTAATGAAGGTGGCGGAATTTACATTGAGGGAGGATGTTGGCTTAGTAACCTGAAAATAGAAAACAATATCGCTCAAACGGGTGGAGGAATATTCGCGAATTCAATTGCATTTGAAGAGGCTACCATTTCGAGTTGTGAAATTTCAGATAATGTTGCAACAGGAAACGGTGGAGGAATGTATATCTTTTACAGCTCCGACGGCAATCATATTTCAAACACAAAGATATCGGGAAATACTGCAATTAACGGAGCTGGAATTTATATAGATACTGATTCCCCGTTTAACGGCAATGACTTTTTTAATACTGAAATTAGTAATAACTTTGCGTCAAATACAGGAGGTGGGATTTTCTCTTTGAACACAGGAGTTCTAAACTTTTCCAAAGTTTCCATAGTCAACAATATTGCCAACTTTGCCGGTGGTATATTTAACAACGGTTCTTCAGTTTCTAATTTTTCAAATAGCATAATTTGGGGAAACTATCCACCCGGAATAACAGACTCAACGGGAAATTTACAAATTTCCTATTCTGATATAAAAGGCGGCTGGCCGGGAACAGGTAATATTGATGCCGACCCTTTGTTTAAGAATATCACAAACAACGACCTAAATCTTTCCTGGGCAAATTACCCACTTGAAGATTATACAAAATCGCCCTGCATTGACAGCGGTGACACTTCCCGGTTTGACCCCGACGGCTCAGTTATTGACATGGGCGCTAATTCATTTGACAGGAATTATCATAATCAATTTATGCCCGGAATTATTTCCATTGATGATGTGCCTAACGATCAGGGTAAATCCGTCGTTTTGAACTGGTCAAGGAGCATACTGGATGCACCTGACTCAGGTTCAATCACTATTTATAAAATATTCAGGATGCAGGACTGGGCAAAAGATCCCTGGGAACTTGTCGGCACAGTAGAAGCACATCATTTTGATGAATATGCTTTCATTGCCCCTACTATTTTAGATTCTACCTCCGAAGGAACACACTTCCATAAATTTCTTGTATCTGCCGAAACAGATGACCCCGACAAATACTATTTTTCTTTCCCCGATTCGGGTTATTCGGTTGATAATTTAAAACCACTGCAACCCACAAACCTTTCAGGATATGTAGAAAACAATTATATTAAACTTTTTTGGGATAAGGCAACGGATGAGGATTTCAGCTATTTTGCAATATACAAAAGTGAAGATCAACCTGACTTTCCGGATGAACCGTTTAAAATCTTGTCGGACACCGTTTTCGCTGATACAACAATATTTGCCGATAGCATCTACTATTATGTTACCGCTTTCGATTTTAACGGAAATGAAAGTCCTCATTCCGACACATTATTCTTCAAACCCGGCAAAGTGCTGGATGTAAAAACTTTTCTTGAAGGACCTTTCTATTTTTCACAAATGATACCATATTTGAATTTAGCGGGTCTCCTGCCGTTTAATCAGCCTTTCAACGTATCTCCGTGGAATTATACCGGAAACGAATCCGTATCGGAAATTCCCGAAGATGATATCGTTGACTGGATATTACTGGATTTCAGGGATGCTGTTGATGCGGAAACCGCTGCTATCGGTATGCCGGTGAAAAGAATGGCGGCTTTTATTAAAACGGACGGAAGCATAGTTGGAACGGACGGAATAAATCCCCCCAGGATAAATCTGAATTTTAAGCATAATCTTTTCCTCGTAATAAACCATCGAAATCATCTCGGCATAATGAACAACACAGCTTTACAGGAAAACAACGGTATTTTTCATTATGATTTCTCAACAGGCTTTGAAAAGTATTACGGAGGTAAGAATGGCTGTATGGAAATCGGTTATAACATATGGGGAATGGCATCGTCAGATGCCGATGTAAACGGTCAAATTGATAATAAAGATAAAAATGATGCCTGGACTATTCAAAATGGAAATTCGGGATATTTGTCAGCCGATTTTAATATGGATGGTGAAGTAAATCAGCAAGATATTGATAATCATTGGAAAAATAATGCCGGACATAGTTCCCTGATTTTAGTATCTGATTTCGGGTGCGGCGAATCATTTATTGATGAGCGCAACGGACAATCCTATAATACGGTTTTAATCGGGGAGCAGTGCTGGATGGCGCAAAATCTGAATATAGGAACAATGTTAAATGGCAACAATAATCAAACTGACAATGGAATTACAGAAAAATATTGCCTCAACAATGATTCTTTGAATTGCAATATTTACGGTGGTCTTTATCAATGGAATGAAATGATGAAATATCAAACTTCAAACGGTTCACAAGGTATTTGCCCCAACGGCTGGCATTTACCATCCGATTCAGAATGGGATGAAATGATTATGCTTCTCGGAGATTATCAAATTGCCGGAGGTGAAATGAAAGAAAAAGGAAATGAACATTGGAACTCACCCAATACCGGAGCTACAAATTCATCAGGGTTTACAGGACTGCCGGGCGGATATCGGGTACATTTTAACGGATCATTTTTAAGTTCGGGATTTACCGGATTTTACTGGACATCAACAGTAAGCAATACTAATAGGGCCCATGGTAAATTCCTGCATTACAACAGTACTGAAATTTCAAGCGACACAAGTAAAAAGTTGAACGGGTTTTCCGTCCGTTGTATTAAAGATTAAAGTCTGATTTTTGGACTAAACCCACTTTTATTTTCCCAAATTAGGAAATTTTGAAAATTCAATATCATGCATTCCGTTGAATTATCAATATTCGACAGACATACTTTTGTGACACTTAATCACCTGATTTTATGCTTATAACAACATTCTTATCAATAGAAAAGATTATCAGTTAAGACCTCTTTTTTCATTACTTGCACAGTTTTTGGCAATAGAATTAATGCAAATCAAGGTAATTTAATTTCCGGAGGAATGATTTCAAAAATTATTTCTTCAAAATTACAAAGGTAAAATAAAATGAAAAAAGTAATAACAGGTGTCATATTTCTTATAGCAATAGCACTTTCATCTTTTTCACAGACAACTATTAGCGGAGGAGATGTTTACGGCAATTGGGATATTTCATCAAGCCCCTATTTTATTGACGGTGATATAACTGTTCCCGACGGTTATAAATTGTCAATAGCTCCCGGGGTAGAAGTTATATTTCAAGGAGAATATTCCTTCACAATAATCGGCACTTTAGATGCAAGAGGTACACACAACGACAGCATAAGCTTCACATCTGCCGACACAGCGGGATTTTCATCAGGAAACTACCCCGGCTGGAAAGGAATAGATTTTATAGGTTACACATCAACTCAAACAGACAAATCAATACTGAAATATTGCAAAATCGAATATAGCAGTAATAACGGACTTTTTGTAATGGACTTTTCAAATCTCGAAATTGACGAATGTAGTTTTGGTAATAATCTCGGATTTGGAATTTCCGTCAATGAGTTTTCTAATGTCAATATATATAATATTAAAGTAAAGGAAAACATTTCCGGTGGTATAGCAATAAACTCATCGGATCCCGTATTCTCCGGATTTGACGTTTTAAATAATAGCGGCTCAGGTATTTCGGTAAACGGCAGTTGCAATGTCATCTTAAAAAACGGAACAATTTCAGGAAATATAACCTCATCAAACGGCGGCGGCATTAATGTAGGTATGGATGCAAATGTAAACGTTGAAAATGTTATGATAGTTGAAAATGTTGCTTCTGCAGGTGGCGGAATAAATTGTATTATGGGGAACATTTTCATTACCAATTCCTTAATCAAAAGCAATTATGCACAGAATGGAGCAGGAATTAACGGCGGCTATATGTCTTCCGTAAGTCTTGATCATCTTCTTATTGTTCGTAATCAGGCCGGTGAAAACGGAGGTGCAATATATATCAATGAATCGGACCTAAACATTGTGAACTCAACAATTGCAAACAACTCAGCTCTGACAGATGCAGGCGGTATGTTTATGAATAACTCGTACTTACGTTCTGCTACCATAATTAATTCCATTTTCCGGGACAATGAACCTGAGGAATTTTCAATCGGTAGCGAAATGCCGGAAATAACATATTCCGACATTGAAGGCGGTTTTGAAGGAGAAGGAAATATTGATGCCGACCCTCTTTTCACCGATCCCGAGAGTGACGACTACACATTGCTTTGGGAAAACTACCCCTCTGCCGACTATTCAAAGTCACCCTGTATAGATGCAGGCTATCCTGGTCAGGCATTTGACCCCGACGGTACAACAACGGATATGGGTGCCTTCTATTTTGACCAGACAAATATCACTTCTGTTGATAAGTTCGATGAAAACGACAGGCTTGTTTTGTATCCGAATCCTGCAACGGATATAATAAACATAAAAGGAACAGGCACCTATACAAAGATGATAATCAGTGATATGACAGGACAAATTGTACAAGATATTTTGCTCACAAACAACTTATTAAGCATAAATATTTCAGACTTGAATACCGGAATTTATTTAGTAGTATTGTTTGATAAAAGCGGGATCGCTCTTAAAAAGAAGATTGTAAAAAAATAGTTGAACAAATGAACATTAATTGACTATGGTTAACCCCGTAGAATTCTTTGAAGTGAGGCCGGAGATATTGTCTCCGGTCTTTTTTTATCTTTCGTATCTATTTTTTCCGTAAATTTGGTAACTCAAAAAATCATTACGATGAAGGAGATCAAATTATTGGAAGAACGAATCAAAGAGCTTGATGCAAAGGACTTTGACCTTGATGCCTGGAAACAATATACTATTATATTACTAAGCAGGATATTCGGAGATGAGAATATAAAAATAAAAGAGATAGCAAAAATTGACTATGACTATTCAAGCTGGGCACTGCGCGATACATCAGGCAAAACATCATATCTCGATACCTGTAAAAAACTTGCAAGGGAAATACTTGAGGCTTCCATTGACGAATTAAAAACTTTCGGATTACCTGATAAGAAAGATAAAAAAAACATACCCGTTGAAGTAATAGTCGAGGCCTTCGAAAACGACTTAAAGATATCCCAATATAAAGAGATTGTAGCAATTGTCAATTCTTCAAAAGAGAGGACGACAAAGATCAGAGAACTCAAGAAATGCCTTAAAAATCTTGATGACAATTCATTCCGTACGATTTTATTTAACATTCTTTCCCATCCCGCACTGAAGGAGAAGCTCTAAATTGCCTGTTTTCCCGATGTTTTTCGACATAAAAACCCCTCAAAAACCTCTATTTAAAAAAATTACAAGAAAAAAAGTTGCAGAATAAAAAAATTTTCTAATTTTGCACTCCATTTTTCAGACATAAGTAAATATAAAAAAATGTACGCAATAGTAGAGATAGCAGGACAGCAATTCAAGGTTGAAAAAGACCGGGAGATTTTCGTCCACCGCCTTGAAGGTGATGTAGATTCAAAGGTTGAATTTGATAAGGTTTTACTTTATGATAATGACGGCAAGGTTTCTGTCGGAACACCAAACGTTGAAGGCGTTAAAATAACCGGGAAGATACTTGAGCATTTAAAAGGTGATAAAGTAACCGTTTTTCATAAAAAAAGAAGAAAAGGTTATCAAAAGGAAAACGGACACAGACAATATCTTAGTAAAGTTTTGATCGAAGGAATAGTTACGGGAGCAAAGAAAGCAAAGAAAGCTGAAGATAAGAAAGAGGAAGCCCCAAAAGCTGAAGCTAAAAAAGAGGCTCCTAAGGCAGAAAAAAAAGAGGTGAAAGCTCCTAAAGCAACCAAGCCCAAAGCGGAAGCTAAAAAAACCGAAAAGCCAAAGGCTGAAAAGAAAGAGGCTAAGCCTAAAGCAGATGCTAAAAAAGAAAGTACGCCAAAAGCGGAAAAGAAAGAAGCAAAAACCAAGGCTGCTCCTAAAAAAGATGAAAAAGGCAAAGATAGTAAAGAAGGATAGGAGAAGAATTGATATTTAGACTAATAAATTAAGAAAATAACATTAAAAACAGGAAACCATGGCTCATAAAAAAGGTGCAGGTAGTTCAAATAACGGTAGAGAATCGGAAAGTAAACGTCTCGGAGTAAAGATTTTCGGAGGTCAGTTTGCTAAAGCCGGCAATATAATCATCAGACAAAGAGGTACAAAACATCATCCCGGCGACAACGTTGGAATGGGTAAAGACCATACTTTGTATGCTCTTTCGACCGGAACCGTTCAATTCAGGAAAAAAAGAGATAACAGATCATACGTCTCGGTTGTTCCTGCCGATATGAATGAACAGGCAAACTAATTTTGAATTAAAAAAATTCAAATCCCTTAGGTTGTCCTGAGGGATTTTTTTTTGCTTACTTTTGCCGTATAAAAGAAATTTTTTACACCGTACTTTTTAAAACAGAAATAGTAATGTTACAGATCAATTATATCAGAGAGAACAGCAAGGAAGTCATTGAGAGACTTGCAGTTAAAAACTTTAATGCAACGGAAATCGTTGACCAAATTTTGACCCTCGATACGGAAAGACGAACCATCCAGAAAAAACTTGATGACACTCTTGCAGAATCCAATAAAGCATCCAAAGAGATAGGCGGATTATTTAAACAAGGAAAGATTGAAGAAGCAAATGCAATGAAAGCCAAAACGGCTGAGCTTAAAAAAGCTTCCAAAGAGTTGAATGACAAACTCGATTCCATTGTCTCGGAGCTGAATGAACTTCTGATTCAGTTGCCAAACCTCCCCCACCCTTCCGTTCCAAGAGGAAACAGCGATGCCGATAACGAAAAAATATATGAGGAAGGAACGATACCTCAACTTAGTGACGATGCCCTTCCCCATTGGGAACTTGCAAAAAAATACGATATAATTGATTTCGACCTCGGAAGCAAAGTTACGGGGGCAGGCTTTCCCTTTTATAAAGGAAAGGGCGCCAAGCTCCAAAGAGCTTTAATAAACTTTTTCCTCGACAGGGCTCTTGATGCCGGATACACCGAATTTCAGCCGCCTCTTATGGTCAACGAAGACTCCGGCTACGGAACAGGACAATTGCCGGACAAAGAGGGACAGATGTATCACGTTACCGTTGACAATCTTTACCTTATACCGACGGCTGAAGTCCCTATCACTAATGTTTACAGAAATGTAATACTGAAACACGACGACCTGCCCGTTATGAATGTTGCCTATTCTCAATGTTTCAGGCGCGAAGCTGGTTCATACGGCAAGGATGTTAGAGGACTGAACAGGCTACACCAGTTCGATAAAGTTGAAATGGTTCAGATACAGCATCCCGACAAATCCTACGAAACATTGGAACAGATGAAAGAGTATGCGGCATCGCTTGTTCGTGCTCTCGAACTACCTTTCAGAATATTAAGACTTTGCGGCGGTGATCTCAGTTTCACATCGGCTCTTACATACGATTTTGAGGTATATTCCGGCGCTCAGAAAAAATGGTTGGAGGTTAGTTCGGTTTCAAATTTTGAAAATTTCCAGGCCAACAGAATGAAGTTGCGATTTAAGGATGAGAACGGAAAGACCAAACTTGCTCACACCCTTAACGGTAGTGCTTTGGCTCTGCCGAGAATAGTTGCCGCTTTACTTGAAAACAATCAAACACCTGCCGGAATCAAAATACCGGAAGCACTGGTGCCTTATACTGGGTTTGAAATTATTGATTAATCTAACTAAAAAATTAACTTATATGATTTAAACATCTTTATGGTTCAAAACAATAATAATTGCATTTTGTAAAACGTTTTGCTTGAGTTTACTTTAAAAAATGAATTTTAAAAAGTATTACATACCGGTTTTATTTTTTTTCTTAGCCATTTCCGCAATGGCTCAGAACAACGGGATTCTGAAACCGATTGAGATACATCCTCCTCATCCGGGAACTCCACCTACTCAACAAAAACAGGAGAGTGACGAGCAGCTTGCATCACAATATTACAGAAACGGAGATTATGAAAAAGCCGTAGTATTATATGAAAAGCTTTTTAACGAAAAGGAAAACCGGATTTATTATCACTATTACCTCTACTGCCTGACCAAACTTGCAGAATATAAAAAGGCCGAGAAGCTCGTAAAGAAGCAGATGAAAAAATTTCCCGGGTCACAAAAGTATGCCATTGATCTCGGATATGTCTATTCGCAAGAGGGTAATGGAGCAAAAGCAAAAAAGCAGTATGATGATATAATTAGAAAGTTACCGGCTAATGCAAGTAGTATAAGAGATGTGGCAAACACTTTTCTGATGAGAGGCGAAACCGAATATGCTATCATTACTTATAAAAAGGGGCAGCAGATAATCGGAAATTATTCCTTTAGCCTTGAACTCGGTAACATTTACCGTCAGACAGGCAATTACAAGGCAATGATTGAAGAATACCTCGATTATATAGACTATAACAGGTCGAATGTTAATATTGTCGAGTATAGAATGCAAGATGTCCTTGATAAAGATAAGGAAGGCAAAACTGCAGAAATTTTCCGGGTTGCCTTGCTAAAAAGAATTCAGAAGCAACCTGAAAAGATTTACTTTTCCGAAATGCTGTACTGGCTTGCTGTTCAGGAGAAAAATTTTAGCCTCGCCTTAAGTCAGGCAAAAGCTATTGACAAAAGAACGGGTAGCGACGGAAACATCGTTCTTGAACTTGCCAAACTTTGCTTATCAAATGAGGAGTACGATGTTGCAATTGATGCGTACAAATATGTTCTGAAAAAGGGAAAAAACAACATCTTTTACCTCAATGCCAGGATTGGGCTCCTCAATGCCCGCTATCAAAAGATTACAAGCTCATTTGATTATACGAAAAAAGATCTGGACGAACTGGAAAAGGAATATACCTCCGTACTGGATGATTATGGCCGCAATGCGACAACAATTAAAGTTATGGAGTATCTCGGACATTTGCAGGCATTCTATCTTGACCAAACCGATGAGGCAATAGACATTCTAAACTATGCCATTGAAATATCCAATGCCAATTCGCTGGACATTGCACAATGCAAACTCGAACTTGCCGACATCCTTCTATTTGTTGGAAATGTGTGGGATGCCAAACTACTATATTCGCAGGTTGAAAAAGAGTTTAAGAACGAACCTATCGGTCATCTTGCAAAATTTAAAAATGCCAAACTTTCGTTTTATATCGGTCAGTTTGACTGGGCAAAAGCACAGCTCGACGTCCTGAAAGCCGCTACATCCAAATTCATTGCCAATGACGCACTTCAACTATCTGTTTTGATTAGCGACAACATTGATATGGACAGCTCAACAGTGGCTTTGAGTATGTATGCCCGTGCCGACCTTTTACTTTTCAGAAATCATGACAAACAGGCTCTTGAAGTGCTTGATTCCATTTTTGAACTCGGTTCAAACCATCCCATTTTTGACGAGGTGCTTTACAAAAAAGCAGAAATAATGCTTAAAGAAGGAAATTTTGACAAAGCCGCAGGGTATCTCAATGAAATTGTAACAAACTATCCTTCCGATATTACCGCCGATGATGCCCTATTTTTGCTTGGAGAGATTTATGAAAAGCATCTGAACGATAAAGATAAAGCAATGGAGTATTATCAGAAGCTACTTACTGACTATCCGTCAAGTGTTTACACGGCAAGAGCAAGAAAACATTTCAGATATCTCAGAGGAGATTTCGATAATGAAGGAGATACCGGCGGAGAAGAAATTATTCTTGAGAACAAACTGTAATTAATTCTATTACCTCTACTTTCCTTTAAATACAATACTTTCATAACTATTATCCGATGATGCGGATAAATTTTCACAGGGAAAAACTTGACAAATAGGCTTTTTTTTCATATATTGCGCTTTTTGATATTTCGGTAAAATATCTTTATTATAAACCAAATTTTAATATATCAATTATGAAAAAAGTAATTACTATTTCAATCGTTTTAGCGTTAATTCTAATTCCGGTTTTCAACCAAAAAATTTACTCCCAAAATAAAACCGCGGATATTCCCTATCTGTGTGAGGAAGACTGGATTGAAGTAATGTTTATTGATGCTTCCAAAGTCAGGATGAGAGATAACAACCTCACCGACTTATCCTTAACAGATGCTCTTTCGGGAGTGGATCAGGTTCTTAATAATCTTAGCTGGCACAATTGGTTCAGGTTCTGCGATGTTCCCGAGTCAACCATTGACCAATGGGAAACCAACGGAGAAAAAAACAGCGGTACGGATGTTTACAATCTGAACAACATTTATCGCTTGCAAATTCCAAAGGGTCGGGATGTCTGGGAAATAAGCAGGGAACTGGAAATTTACCGGGCATATACAAAGCAATGCCTGTCCCCAAACCGATGGAACTGCCGACACCTCCCAACTATCAATCACAACAGGGTTATCTCAATCCCGCAACTTCAACTCCAACAGGAATAGATGCCTTGTATGCCTGGACAAAAACAGGCGGTACCGGATCGGGCATAACCGTATGTGACCTTGAATACAGTTGGAATTATAGTCACAACGATATCTCAAAAGCCGCAGGGTCACAGATCAATACAAATGTTAGTGATCCGTTTAATGATAACAACCACGGTACAGCGGTTATCGGAGAACTGGTAGCTGACAATAACGGCTGGGGAACAACGGGAATATGCTACGGAGCAGCACTTAAAACCTGTGGCACAAATTATGGAACACCTTCAGCAACATGGAATGTACCCGGTGCGATTGCAGTGGCAATATCAAATCTGTCAAGCGGGGATGTAATATTGCTTGAACAACAATGGGAATACACAAGCAATCAACAAGACTATATCCCCATTGAATGGTGGGGCAATTATTCTCCCAATGCACAGACAAATAACGGTGTTTATGCAGCTATCGTTAATGCAATAACCAACGGTATTAGTGTTGTTGAAGCAGGTGGTAACGGAGCTGTCAACACCGATAATCTTCAATGGTACGGAAACTCCGGAGCTATTATTGTCGGCGCAGGAGGTGCAACAACGACGAGCGATCTACAAAAACTCAGTTTTTCAAGTTATGGTCAGCGTTTTGATATGCAGGGCTGGGGCGAAAATGTTTTTACGACCGGTTATGGTAATTACTATAATGCAGAAGGTGTAAATTCTTGGTACACCAATAATTTTAACGGCACCTCAAGTGCCTCTCCCATTGTTGCTGCTGCAGTTGCTTGCACACAAGGCTATTACATTGCCAACATTTCATCAACTCCGCTGACTCCATCTTCCATTCGATCTCATCTGAAGACCTACGGTACGCCACAAATCACTCCTCCCAACGGAAATATCGGTCCAAGACCCGATCTTAAAAATGCTATTGATAATTTGCAAGCCCCCTCCAACTGGGACTGGGGCGATGCTCCGGATGCTAACTATCAAACCCTTGCTTCAAGTTCGGGAGCAACACATTCCATCGGCAGCCTTTTTCTCGGATACTCTGTGGATGGTGATCCCGACGGACAGCCAACAACGAATGCCGATGGGGACGACAATGACGGAAACGATGATGAAGACGGTGTTATCTTTAACAGTACACTCTATCCCGGAGGAACAGCCAGCGTAACCGTAATAGCATCACAACCGGGATATCTGCAAGGTTGGATGGATTTTAACCAAAACGGTTCCTGGAGTGATGCCGGAGATCAAATTTTCACAAATGTCTATCTATATACAGGTTCTAACAATCTCTCTTTTACCATCCCTATGACTGCAAATTTCGGACCTACTTATGCAAGGTTCAGATTGAGTTCGTTTCAAGGGCTCCTTTGGTATGGTTCGGTTACTGACGGTGAAGTGGAAGATTACTATGTTTTTATTGATGAAGGTGGTGGAGATGAGTTTGACTGGGGTGATGCTCCCGATCCAGCTTATCCGACTCTTGCCTCAAACAACGGTGCAAACCATTACATTAACGGAATGACATATCT
Organism: Bacteroidales bacterium; assembly: GCA_026984135.1. GTDB lineage: Bacteria > Bacteroidota > Bacteroidia > Bacteroidales > JAADJA01 > JAADJA01. The sequence goes on along the minus strand of JALSSR010000306.1, from coordinate 450 downwards.
TGGTTACAGCGTTGACCCTGAGTCAGACGGACAACCAAACCCTCCCGGACTTGGAGATGATAACGACGGAAATGATGATGAAGACGGTGTAACCTTCACATCTCAGATAATTCCGGGGCAAATGGCAACTGTTGATGTGGTTGCATCAGTCAACGGATTGCTGAATGCATGGATAGATTTTGATAATAACGGTTCCTGGGCTGATCCGGGTGAGCAAATATTCTTGGATTTTCCACTTAATCCGGGACTGAATGCGGGTATTTCATTCAATGTCCCTCCAAATGCAATTCCCGGGCAATCTTATGCAAGATTCAGATTTAGCACTCAACCGGGATTATCTTTTACAGGATCTGCTCCCGACGGTGAGGTGGAAGACTATGAAATAATGATTGACGAAGGTGGTGGAGGAGATCTGGATTGGGGTGATGCTCCCGACCAACCTTATCCGAC
>JALSSR010000305.1 GCA_026984135.1 Bacteroidales bacterium | reverse complement strand
GAAGCACCAGTTTCTGCCGCAGCTTTAGGTTTTTCACCCTTGATATATGCCAAAATCCCCTTAATTTGATCATCTGTCAGATTATTATCCGGCATAGGGATTTTATACTCGTTAAAAATCTTGACGGCTTCTTTGTCTCCCGATTTCACCATTTTTTGTGATGAACGGATGAAGTTAATAAGCCATGCTTCGTCAAGTCTTTCGGTTACACCTTTTAAATCCGGGCCTACAAGTTTCCCTTTTCCAACTGTGTGGCATGCCGAACAAACAGCCCATTCGGGCGGCGCTTCCTGTGCCTGAGTCGTAAAATAGAAGAAAAATGCTAAAAACAATGAGACGGGGATAATAAAGAATTTATGTTTCATTTTTGGATAAATGTTATAATTCATTTAATATCAGGAAATTAAATTAAACAATAATTCGATTTCTTATTTTTGAAAGCGCAAAAGTATAAAAAGTTTTTAATTTAAGTAATTAAATACTAAAATTATTTTTAACAATTATTAACAATACAAAGATTAAAAACCATTCGAGTGGCCGCCGGCCCTGTGCGCCGGAACGCCCGAATGGTTGCATTTTCAAAGAACGACTGAATGGTTGTTATCCACACCATCTTAACAATTGCTATCCATCGTAAATAATTCGAACAGTTGTTTTTTATTCCAATAGATATTTGCCAATTCCTTTTTTGGGTTTATTTTGCTGATGAAAAATAATAAAATCCTCAATTGAGCCAAACATTTCTATAACCTCACGCCTTTTAACATTAGTTTTAGCAGAAGTATTAGAAACTATTGCGTTGTAAGAAGAGAATTTCCATTGATCATATTCCTTTGTAAAATTATGATGAATCGGATTTCTATGAATGTATGCAATTAAGTGGAGTAAATAACTTTCATCATCAATAAGTATTCTTTTAAACGGATGAATAAAAAGGCTCCCTTTTCTGTTATAAACCTTATTGAATGATTTTGAGTAGCTTGTGAAAAAATTACCGAATATTTGGTGTATTTTGTTATTATTCCCAATCTTTAGAGTACCTGATGCCAAATCTTTCTCATCCTTAATTCTCATTAGGTAATGAAAATGATTAGGCATAAGGCAGTATGCGTATATGTCGGCAATTGGTAAAATGTAGTGTTTGAATTTTAAAATAAAGAAAAAATAATCATTTTTACTTTTAAAAAGCAATTCCTTGCCAACAGCTCTATTAAGGATATGATAAAACTTTCCGAATTCAAGTTTTTCATATCTATTTACATGTTTGTTCATCTTTCATTTTATTGGTTAAAGAATAAATTTTATTATTTTTATACTCTACCAACCATTCGGGTGGCCGCCGGCCCTGTGCGGTAGAACACCCGAATGGTTGAAATCTACAAAGAACACCAGCTGAATATCTTTCAAAGCTATCTCCAACTATCTCCAACCTGCAGGGACTCCGCCCTGCAGGCCGGCGCCGACCCTACGGGTTTTTCGGCTCACAACCAGTTGAATTTTATTTGTGTATTATCAATAAAGGTATTTCTCCTGATGATGAAATTTTGTTTGTCACACTGTTGCTGAATAGCTTTCCAATCAAACTTGCACGTTCATCAATGAAAGCTAGCAATCCCGCATTATTTTCTCTTACGAACTCGGTAATTCCTTCTGCAACGTCACTGTTTTCCTTATAATGGAAGGAATGATGTACATCCGATAACATACCTGATAATTTCTCCTCAAAATATGCCGTAGGAGGTTTGGCATCTTTATATATATTCAGAATATAAAGCTCCGAACCTAGACTTTTTATGATATTTGCAAGCATTCTGAATTGCTTTTCGGCTTTGCATTCAGTGACTTTGGTTGCAAAGACTACCTTTTCAGGATGTTGAAATTCAGCATTCTCCGGGATTACAAGTACGGGGTATTGCGATAATCTTACAAGACGATCAAGATCGCTTTCCAGCAGGAGTTCCTTGAAAGGATTTGCTCCTTTGGTGCCCATTACAATGAGGTCAACGGGCCGTTCGGTGTTAAGCTTCTCAACCACGTCCACAAGGTCACCTTGGCGGGATAACAACTCGATATTCAGTTTTTTTGCACCGGGGAGATTCAGGATATTTTTATACTCCTCTTGTAAATCCTGATTAGAGAACCTTGAAAGTACCTCCTCATAGTTAAGCATTTGCGCCATACCTGTTTTAGGTATGGAAAAAGTATTAAGCAGGATAAAAGAGTATTCATCTTTTATGTTATTGATGTAAACTCTTAAAAACCCTGTTATTGCCTTCCGTGATGTTTCCGAAAAATTTGTAAGTAAAACAACTGTTTTCATAATTCAAAGGTTTATGATTGTTAGAATGGCATAAAAGTAAGAAGAAAATATTAATAATGCAAGAATGACCTGAGAAAAATGGTAGGAAGATGTGTTGGACAAGCAGGCAAATTTGTTTTGTGTTCTAAATAATAATTTTTAGACTTATAATTACCTGTAATGTAGTTATTTAGTGGCTTTTGAAAAATCGGATCACTATTCAAAATGGAAATAACAGGACATTGAAATCATTATCATATAAACTATTTTGTATTTTTACGAACCCTTTAACCCGGCTGTGAGGAAACTGAGTTTTAATAGCATTTAGTTTGTATTTGAAATAACCGGAATAATGAAAAAACTGCTATATTCATTAATGCTGATTTTTCCCGTTTTATTACTGAGAGGACAAAAGAGTCTTCCGGATTCAATACCTGCATATTTTACTAATGAAAAAATTACTCTTGACGGTAAATTAACTGAAAACTGCTGGCGAAAAGCCACAAAAATAAGCAACTTCACACAACGCGAGCAAAATACGGGAGAGCCTGCCACGGAAAAGACCGAAATAGCCATTGTTTACAATACAAACATTATGTATATCGGGTTTTGGGGATATGACGATAATCCCGGTAAAATTGTTGCACAGCAAATGAAACGTGATTTCAGGTGGGACACGGACGATAATTTTGAGGTAATAATAAGTACGTTTAACGACAATCGTAACGGGTATCTGTTTGTTATCAATCCCAACGGTGCAAGGGCGGATGTTTTGATATCCAATGAAGGTGAAGGTTTTAATAAAAACTGGAACGGGGTATGGGACGTTTCGGCATCAATAACAAATGAAGGCTGGTTTGCAGAGATACAGATACCCTTTTCCACACTTAAATTTAAAAAAGCCGTAAACCTTATTTGGGGAATAAATTTTGAAAGGAATATAAGACGGAAGAAAGAGCAGATATTGTGGCAGGGATGGTCCAGAATTTATGAAATAGAAAAAATATCACAAGCCGGAAAACTAACCGGACTTAAAAATATCAAGGCAAAAAATAAAGTCGAACTAAAGCCGTATGTTTCAGGTGGCGTGGAATCGTTTAAAGCGGATAATCCTGAGGAGAGCTATACCAAAGGAAGATATAAATTGGGAGGGGATGTAAATATTGACATTACTCCGACAATGAAACTCAATCTGACGGTAAACACCGATTTTGCACAGGTGGAATCTGACAGAGCACGAATCAACTTGTCGCGATTTTCACTTTACTATCCCGAAAAACGACAGTTTTTTCTGGAGGCCAAAGATCTGTTTCAAATGAATGTCGGACATCGAAATCAGGTGTTTTACTCCCGACGAATAGGATTACAGGATGGTCAGGAGGTTCCCATAATCGGAGGAGTCAGGGTTTTTGGAAAACAAAACAAAACAAACGTGGGAGCTATGTCAATACAAACCATTGCAAAGGACTCCATTCTGACAACCAATTATTCCGTTGTGAGAATAAGGCAGGATGTTGGTAATCAGTCAAGTGTGGGAGGAATTGTAACTTCCAAGTTTCTTAACGGACATCATAATGTTGTATATGGTGCAGATTTCACCTTTTCAACCTCCAAATTGTTCAATGATAAGAATCTGATAATCAACGGTGCTTTTGCACAATCGCAGACAAGTGATTCGGTGAACAATACAAACTCGTCGTACAACTTTTATCTTTCATATCCCAATGACATCGTGGAATATGATTTGGCAGTTGTAGGTATCCAGCAAAACTTCAATCCCGAAATGGGCTTCATTCGCCGTCATAATTACAGGATGTACTATACCGAACTACAATTCAATCCGCGTCCGAAGTTTTTACCTTTTTTTCGTAATCTGAATCTCAAACCTTTGGATATAAATTATTATGTGAATGAAGAAACCAATAAACTGGAAAGTATATTTTACGAATTGAGGCCTTTCGGTTTTACCACAAAAAGCGGAGAGGTAAGCGAATTTAATGTTCAGTGGCTTTTTGATAAGTTGGACGAACCGTTTGAGTTGCTCGACACCGTTATAATTCCGGTTGGAGAATATTGGGACCAGAGATGGGAGTTGCAGCTTGAAACTTTTCAGGGAAGAAAGCTTTCGGGCGAATTTTTTGTCAATTGGGGTGACTTTTACACAGGAAAACGAACAAGGTTCTCAACGGCAGCAAACCTTAACGTGAACAAACACTGGAATATGTCAGCCGAATGGAGCAGGAATTTTCTCTATTTTGATGTCCTGAATTTTGTAACCGATGAAGTTGGCGGACGCGTTATCTATGCATATAACCCCAAACTCAACTCAAGCCTTTACGGACAATGGAACAATGAAGATGACGAGATATTGTTTAATTTTCGTATCAACTGGATTCCTAAAATCGGTAGTGATTTCTATTTTGTTGTCAATCAGGTTATTGAAACAGGAAATAATACCTTTAAATTTACCCGGACAACCGTTCTTGCAAAATTGATATGGCGGTTTGCACTATAACTGCGAAAGGTTAAATTCATATTCTGAAAGAAATTGTGTTTGCGCTTCTTTGATCTTTGAGCTACGGCGGGTGAGAGAGGTTTGGAGGTTTGGAAGTTTGGAGGTTTGAGCCGCCTTCGCTTTTCGAGCTACGGCGGGTGAGAGAGATTTTGTGAATCAGTCTCTCAGTTCAATAATCGGATTACTCGTTTTTTGATGTATCGGGAACATCCGCTTTGCTGATTCCCATTATAGCGTCTGCACGAACAAAACCGATGAGTCCTTTATGCTTTATTGCCCAGCACTGGTCACCGGGAATATATTTATAGAGCATTACAATATCGTTAACGTCAAGCTCAACATTAAGACTTTTTGAATTCTTTGCCGGCTTCGAGCGCATTGTTGTTTGTTTAATCACCTTTCCGGGCGTAGGATTGTCTCCGATTTTATACTCTTCGCCAATTAAATACTGCTGAAGTATCACTACCTGCTTTTGTTTTTTGTCAATTTGTTTTTGAAGGTAATCAATTTCACTCTGAATAGCCTGTATCGAATCCTGATATGATTCTATCTTGCCGGCATCTTGTGCTTTTATATTTAAAAAAGAAAAGGTTAGTAGCCCAATTAGAAAGGCCGTTAATATTGTGCCGGAAAATTTTCTTTTCAATATATATAAGTTCATAGTCAGAGTTTTTTTATTAAAGCAAAATATTATACGACAAAAGTGTTAAAAAAATTGCGATGCAAAGGTATATAATTTTAATATACAATTGGAAATACGATATTTTTATCACGGGATTGTTTCTTTTTCCCATATCCGGGCGGGAAAAATATTTCTGCTGTTTTTTTAAAACCGAAATTTTGTTCCTCCCAAAAATGTTGACATCAGGAAACCCATACTCTGTTTTTCCGTGTTCAAAGTATAATCATTTGTAAGGGAATATTGCTGCCAGTTAAAATAAAGAATAATCTTACCTTTTGAAATTAAGGTGTTAAGATTAACGCCATACCAGTAGTTGACTGTATTTATGCTATTGTAAGTGACAAACGCATCATCGTCAACAAAGTTTCTCGATTTCCCGTACAGCATAAACGGTTCAATCCACATAGATTTAAACAGACGAATTCCTACATTTGATTTGAAAATGAAGCCCGGATCATAATCGGGTGTTTTATTAGCAATGATGTAACTTACTTCGGCGTTGGCATACAGGCCGGTGTTTCCGAACGGATACCATCTGACTCCGATTCCCGGTAAA
>JALSSR010000304.1 GCA_026984135.1 Bacteroidales bacterium | reverse complement strand
CATATAATATCTTGCTCACACCATGCCCTATATCGTCCTTAACGAAAAACTTTACGTATAAAACCGTAAGAAAAAGCCCTATCAAAGGCAGAAGAAGGTAAAGAAAATTTTCCCTTTCAAAGTGAAAATCCCTTGTGATATGATAATTGGTGAAGTGAACGATATTTTTCAGAAGTACGGCAGCCAGACCACTGGCAATACCGATAACAAGGCTAAGTATGATAACAAGCCTTCTTTGGTCAACCTTGTCGGGACGTAAATCATTGAGCCGGTGAAAAATATTTCCTCTCATTGCGGGCGCAAAAGTAATTATTCTGATAACAAATGAACTTTTTTCCCTGTTTTTATTTCCTGAAAGTATCAGGTTCGGGATTGGGAAATCCCGAACAGCTCTTTGAATGGCACAGCTTCATACTTCGGGCTCTTTCGGATTTCAGCCTTGGATTGTGTGCCGGCCTAATCCGAAAGTGAATATTTCCGGGATTTGTAATCCCATGTAGAGAAATAATGCAGGATAGTAAGGTTTGTTTGGTAATGATAATCCTTGTTGGTGACAACACCAACAAGGGGCAAAAAAAGTACCCGTTCAGAATGGTTTGTTGGAATGTAGGCCGGACTTGAACGCTCCGTGCATAGTGGTTGTAATTATCGGTTGTAGCGGTAATGATAATTTTTTAAAAAAAATGTTTGGATTTTTCAAAAATATTTGTTTCATTTGCAAATGAAAAGAAAAAAGTAAAGTGCCGTGAAACATTTCTTAGCCGATATAATGGAAACAAACAAAGGAAACGGACTTGCTCCTTTTGAAGAGTTGAGGGGGGGGGGACGCACCTGGCGTTTTCCAGTAAATATATGGGCCTGTGTTTCCTCCGTAACCTATGATACGACACGCAATAACAATATATATCTTAAAAAATGTTCAATCCGTTTTTTGTGCAAAAACAAGTTCATCCGGCATCGCCCGTCCGGGCGGAGAGCGTTGCAGGTTGTCATTCCTCTTTGAATGATTTCCTCCGCCATCCGTGATACCGGTAGGGTATGGGACGGGCAGGAAGGATAATTAGTTTTGTTTTTGTTAATTTTAAAAATTTTTTGATATGAAAAAGATAAAAAAGAATATTTTAGGAATCGGACTGGGTTTGGCTATGATTTTGGGAGTTGGATTGGGATTTGTGGCGCAGAATGTTAATGCTGAGTCAGGATATAACCAATATTGTGAACATGCTTCTTAGACCTATTGGGATGAAGACCTAGAAATGTATGTTACTTATTGCCCAAATTATGTTGCCCCCAATTCGATTTGCTTAATACCTTGTTTATTAATTGGAGATTAAATTTTTGGTTATCATAAAGCCTGGTATAATTAGCACTACTTTTACTAAACATTGTAAATTACAATATGTTTTTTATACCGGCTTATTTAAAATTTATTACAAATAAATACACTATTTTTCGATGAAACAAATTTTATATTTTTTAATGCTCTCCATACTTTTTTCTTGTAATAATGTAAAAGAAAAAACCACCGAGTCAGAAATGAGCTTAACAATCTATGACTCAATTATTGTAAAAGGTAGTAAAATTTTGATACGAGATTTTAACCCAATGACAGGTCTATACCTTGCTAATAACAGAAATAGCAAAGATATTGTATTGTTTGATAAAACAGGCAAAATCAAAATACTATTTAATAGATATGGTAAAGGGCCCAAAGAATATAGTTTGATCAGGGATGTTGATTTTTGGGATGATAATTCTTTAGTAATTCTTACAGGAAATGTATTACAACATTATGAAATCACTGGAAAATATATTCAAACAATAGAATTGGATAACGAAAATCCAATCACTACCAGAATACGGTTATCAGTATTTACTGATATGGAAAATAATAAAAACATCTTCTACTACGCAGATTCAATTCCTGATATTAATAATTATTCAAATGAATATTACTTTAATACAATGCGATTGTTTTATCTTGTTAACCCGGGAAAAAAATTTACACGTCGTTTTATAAAAATAGATGAGAAATCAAAATACAGTAAAGATATCATTTACACTCATTATCTTCCCAATTACAGTATTAATAACGAGAAGCGTTGCATTGATATTAATTTTCCAAATGAACAAAAAATATTCAGATATGACCTTGACGATAGCCTGAAGCTAATTAAATCTTTTCCGATAAGTGCTGATTTTTTCAGAGAAGATAAAGGCACTCCTGTTGGAAGAAAACCGAAAAATAGCATTACCGATATGATACAAACACCAAACTTCGTTAAAGTTTTTTCATTTGGTGATACCTTGTTAACTTTATATTTTGGTGGTTTAGATGAAAAGAAAGAAACCTACTCAATTGAACAGGCTAATATAAAAATGTCCGAAGTCCCAAAATATATTCAAGTATTTATTAATGAGAAAAAAGTAGTGCCAGACATAAAATTACCTAATAGAATTATGTCAATAAGATATATTCATAATCTAAATGAAATTGTTTTTGCAAAAGCACCCAATAATTATGACGAACTACATAATACAAACACTTTCTTAATCGGCAAAATAGAATATGAAAAATGAAGAAGCTCATATATATTTTTATTTTGGCATTTTTAGGATGTTCGTCAAATACATCTCTCATAAAATTGAAAATTGAAAAAGAAGTGGGACATACTGTTAAGAACGGAATCATTGTTTTAATTTCCGAAAACAATTGCATTTCCTGTTTTAAAGACAATTTATATACTTGGATTGATTATGCGGACACGACAAATCTGAAAATTACATCGTTATTTTTTAGTGGAAAAGAGTTTCCGGTTGAATTCAAAAGACTTATGTCGGAAACAAATAGGTATATCACTTGGAAAAATACAAAGTCTTTGGACATTTTTGAGTTTTTATCAAAAACAATTGATCAAAAAAGTCCATTTATTATTTTAATAAAAAATAACGATGTTGAGTATTTAAACCATTTAGTACCCGTTGAATACTACATAAACATAGAAAAAAAATAATAATATTGAGAAAGTTAATTTTAAAAAGTATTGATATGAAAGAGATAAAAAAGAATATTTTTGGAAAAAAATTGATTAAATTATTTATTGGAATTGTTTTTAGTTTAACAATAGGACTTAATGTAATGATAACCGAAACCAAGGCAAAACAGCCTGATTGGTGCTATTTCTATGCCTACATTTATTTCGATCAGGAAACAGGCGGATGGATTACAATTTGTCCTTATAGTGAGCCGACCAATAATATTTGTGCCATTCCCTGTTCTCCATCAGATAAATAATTAATTGGCATTTTAGTCTAAGGGATTCTGCATCGGATAATCCCTTAGAAGATTTTTTACTAATTAAGGTTAGCAGTCTCTCTGTGCAAGCAGAGTCCAAGATTGACACTGGCTCTCACTTAGCACTCTCCTTGTTGGTGAGAACACCGACAAGAGGCAAGATTTAAAAAAAAATGCTCAATACTCATTATTCATTGAATAATTTTCAAGGAAGAAATATCAAACATTCGTCTATTAACAAACATAGTGCTGTGAAGCGGATATTCGGGTATTTTACCCCTCTAAATCTCCCCTAAAGGTGAGACTAATGATAGATTTGTCGAAAAATAAATAGTCCGTCCACGAGCAAACTTTTTATAACTGTTTTGTGGTTTTTGTGCTTTCGTGGTAAAAAATTAAAACACGAAAACTCAAATGACACTAAATCCCACTAAAGAAAAATTCTTTAAATAAAAATCCTCGGGATTCTTTTTGTTACAGGATTGCAAATCCTGATGGCATCAGTTCGGGATTGGGAAATCCCGAACAGCCCGGTGAAGGACTTGGTCTCGCACTTCGGGCTTTTTCGGATTTTGGCGGTGGTATAAAGCGCTGGATAATCCGAAAACAAATATCTTCGGGATTTGTAATCCCGAACAGACTGGAGATTTGTCAAAAAATAAAATTACCGACCACGAGCAAACTTTTTATGACTGTTTTGTGGTTTTTGTGCTTTCCTGGTAAAAAATTAAAACACGAAAACTCAAATGACACTAAATCCCACTAAAGTAAAATCCTTTAAATAAAAATCCTCGGGATTCTTTATTATTGCAGGATTACAAATCCTGAAAGTATCAGGTTCGGGATTGAGAAATCCCGAACAGCTCTTTTAATGGCACAGCTTCATACTTCGGCTTGACCGGCGAAGCCGCAATCGGTGAAATTCGTTTAATCGGATGATACAAATGATGAACGGAAATGAAAATACTTTTTGTGTACTATGACATTTCCGGAGTGTAGTTGAAAATTAAATGAAGTTAAACCGGACTTTCCTTAATAAAAACTATTCCCGTTATTATTTGTTGTAATACAAAAACTGTCACGAATGAACAAATACGTTATAAAAAAGATACCTATATTTTTGATTTTCATAACATTCGTGCAGTGTCAATCGCAAACAAAGATGGAAGAACATAAATATACCAATCACCTCATCAATGAGACAAGCCCGTACCTGTTGCAGCACGCACACAATCCTGTTGACTGGCACGCCTGGAATGAAGAAACCCTTGAAAAGGCTAAAAGAGAAAATAAAATGCTGCTTATCAGCATAGGTTATGCCGCCTGTCACTGGTGTCATGTTATGGAACACGAATCATTTGAGGATGAGGAGGTGGCAAAGTTGATGAATGACAACTTCATTTGCATCAAGGTTGACAGGGAGGAACGCCCCGATGTTGACCAGATTTATATGAATGCCGTTCAAATGATACAGGGTAACGGCGGTTGGCCTTTGAATTGTTTTGCACTTCCCGACGGCAGACCCTTTTACGGCGGTACTTATTTCAGAAAAGAACAGTGGAAAAGTGTTTTAATACAAATATCCGGACTTTACAAAAACAGGTACGACGACCTCGTTGCGGAAGCTGAAAAAATCACTGGGGGTATTGCCTCTGACAACCTTACATTTCTTACCGATGATGAAATGTCTTTTGAAAAACACGATGCCGTTCGGATGGTTGAAAATTTGAGTAGTAGCTTCGACCGTATTAACGGTGGCAGGCAGGGTGCTCCAAAATTCCCGATGCCCAATAACCACCTCTTTTTGTTGAATTATGCTTCTCTTGCAGGAGATAAAAGTGTGGAGGAGGAAGTTGAACTTACCCTTGACAAGATGTCGCAGGGTGGAATATATGATCAGGTTGGAGGAGGATTTGCCCGCTATTCCGTTGACGGGCAGTGGCACGTCCCGCACTTTGAAAAGATGCTGTATGACAATGCACAGCTTGTCTCGCTCTACTCACAGGCATACAGGCTGACCAAAAAGAGAGAGTATAAACAAGTGGTTGAGGAAACACTGAATTTCATAAAACGTGAACTTACAAGCCCGGAGGGTGCATTTTACTCATCACTTGATGCCGACAGCGACGGTGAAGAAGGGAAGTTTTATGTTTGGACAAAATCTGAAATAGAGAAAGTTGCAGGTGATGATGCCGGATTGATAAAGGACTATTTCGGGATTGATAATGATGCCATTTGGGAGAATGATAAAAACGTATTGATAAAGGCCGAAGGTATTAAAAAACTTTCAAAAAAATATGACAAGACGGAAGATGAAGTTGAAGAGATAATTTTAAACATAAAAACAAATCTTTTGAAAATCAGGGAGGAGAGGGTTAGACCGGCTCTTGACGACAAAGCGCTTACAAGCTGGAATGCACTGATGATAAAAGGTTATACGGATGCTTACATTGCTTTTGGAAACGATGATTATCGAAAAGCAGCTATAAAAAACGGTCTGTTAATCAAAAATAAAATGAAGATGCCTGACGGGGGAATTTTTCATAATTACAAAAACGGTGCAGCAACCATTCCCGGATTTCTGGAAGATTACGCACTTGTTATAGAGGCGTTTATCTCTTTATATGAGATTACCTTTGAAGAGATATGGCTGACGGAATCAAAACAATTGGCCGACTATTCATTAGCACATTTCTATGATAAAGAATCCGGGTTGTTCTATTTTACTTCGGATAAAAACAATGATTTGATAACCCGTAAAACGGAGATCACCGACAATGTCATACCATCGTCAAATTCAGTCATTGCCAACTCACTTTTTTTACTTGGAGATATTTATGAAAACAGAAGTTATATTGATGTTGCGCGGAAGATGCTGTCAAAAGTGCGTGAAAAGACGGTTAAATATCCCTCATCATTCTCAAACTGGGGAATTTTGTTGCTGAGACAGGTTTATCCTTTCTATTCGGTTGTAATTTACGGTGAGAATGCTTTTGCCCTTGCCCGCGAATTTAATGATCATTATTTACCAAATAGCACTTTACTTGCTTCTCCTGCTAAAAGCAACCTTCCTCTTTTCAGTGAACGTTATGTGAAAAACAAAACATTGATTTATGTTTGTACAAATAAAGGTTGCAAACTGCCTGTCGAAACAGTCAAAAAGGCCTTGGAACAGATGATTACGGACCGGTAAATAGCGGACTGCTTTCGGTATAATACGAAAGTGATGATTACTATTTTTCCGTTAATACGATAATCTGAAAGAGCGTGATATATTGAACCCGAAATATATATCTCCTGCCGACCACTTGCCATGAGTGTCGGTAATGTATCCGCTGTCATAAATCGCTTTTGCATTTGTGAAAACAAGCTGAAATACATGTCCGCCCGTTTCAATATCAAAACTCAGGGAGAGGGAATTATCAAATTGTTCATACATTTGATTGGGGAACACGAAAAAATATTCAATATTAAGTGCGGTATGCTTGGTAATGTTGATGCTTCCGGCCAATCCCAAAGAGAAAATATCATTCTTATCAACTCCGTATTTTACAAGATTTTTATGTACCAGTGTAGGCATCAATTGGAGCGAAAAAAGGTCTTTAAACCGGCGTGCTATCAGTATTTGATTTGTATAGGCAACCCTTGAACTGAAATAATTGTTCCTGTCGGCAACACCCTGATCTGCCCAGGTTAATGATGTGATGTCGGCACTTCCGTAATAAGATATTGATACGGGCATATTCCTCGCCCCCGTACTTTGTCGCAATATTTTATATTTCACATACCCGTCAAAGGTTTTCAAATGCGAGTTTCTTCCGATACCCACTGCAAGATGTTTCGTTATCCCGTATTCAAATCCAAGACGTATTGTTGACTGATCAAGACCGAAAAAATTGTAGGCTCCGGTGTTTAGTGCCCCGAACCTGTGCTGTATCAAAAAGATTAAAACCCCTTTTTGCGGATTTTCAACGGATTGTGCATTTACTACCCTTGTGGTTTTGAAAGTGGCCGTCGTATATTTTATTTCCGGCTTAATCTCCTTTTTGGTTTCCAAAGTATCCTGAGCATTAACCGTAGTCAGATTAATTAAAAACAAAATGAATGGTAAATATATGATTTTCATTATCTTAAATTAAATGTTGTTAATTCTAAAATACAATTTACTGAGGAGAACTGTCAGCTATCCAGATATTGATCTGCTTCAGTTCACAATCCTGCAATTGCGGTTTATCTTTTGGCATAGGAACAAAACCGGATTGATGATTTACAACACCTGCAAGTTTACCGTTATCGGCAATTGTTTTCAGGTCATCATAATTGTCGGTTCTGATTCCTGCCTGAGGGAAACTGCCTCCATGACAACCGTTACAATTGTTGATCATAATGAGTTCAATGTGATCGGTATATGTTATGTTAACCGTATCACAACCGTTTGCGGAATGTGGATAAAGTATCTCCTCTTTATCGTAATAACATCCCGAAAGGAGAAAAATCATAGCTGCTATTCCCACCAAACCTATCAGTTTCGATTTTTTAGTGCTTGTCATAAGTTATTGATATTATTAAAATTACATCTATTTCATTAAAATGCCCGTCACTTCGAGCGAAGTCTCAGGTCACTCCAAGCAAAGTCAAAGAGTGTCCATAACTTTAACACTAAGTCGTGATTTTATAACCAACCTTACATTAATTATCCGGCATTCCTTCATCAATCCATTTTTGAATTAGTTTGATTTTACATTCAGAAAGTTTATTACCGTTTTTGGGCATTGGGACATTACCGGAGGACCAGGTGATTGTTCCTATTAAACTGCCGTAATTTCCTGCAGAAATACTACCTGCCGTTTTTACATTTTGATAGTTCGTAAGAGCAATTCCACCCGAAGGATTTGATCCGCTATGGCATCCGTAGCAATTATTCTGAATAATAGGGAAAACAGAGCCTGAAAAGGTAACATTCAGGGTGTCGCAGGGTTCGTTATCACAGTAATTATTCAGTGCACCCTGGGCAATCCAGTTATAGATAATATCTTTTTGCTCCTGTGTCAGGGGCGGTGCGGGAGCAGGGGGCATCCGGTCACTTTGAAAGTCATTTTTGACAACATCGTACAATTTACTTTCCAACGGATTGAACGGATTTACTTCACCGGTTGTCATAATGTTTTGATAGTTGGTTAGAATAACATCCTCCTGATGACTTGCCGCATCGTGGCAGCCCGTTGTGGCACAAGTTGACTGCAACAACGGCAATACGGTATTTTGGAAATATACGGTATCGGGGTCGCAGGGAATGCCGCCGGCACCTCCGCCACCTCCTCCGCCACCACCACCTCCGCCGTTGTTGAAGGTTGTATCGTTGATCCATTTATCAATGAGTGCTATTTCACATTCCGATAATTTACTTCCGTCCTTCGGCATCGGAGTATAGCCTGCATCGTGATTTATAGAACCTGACAGTGCACCGTTTTCGGCTACAAGTGCCACGTCATCATAATTTGTAAAGTCAAGGTTGCCCTGAGGAGTAGTCCCGCTGTGACAACCGATACAGTATGTACTTAATATGGGAAAAACAGTCCCCGGATATGTCACATTTGTCGAATCGCAGGAAAGTGTATCAACAGGAGGTTCGGTTCCACCTCCATTACCTGGTGGCAGGATGATATCTTCGGGATCATGTGTGCAGGAAAAAACAAGGGTCAAAAACAACAGGAATAAAAAACCGGAGTAAGCAATAGTTCTTTTCATAGTAGTAAATTTTAGTAATCAAAATATACTGCTTCTTAAAAATTTTGCTGCGATTACTATCGGAGAAATTCTTCCGGAAGCAGTTTATCAATTAACAGACGTATTTATAAAATGTTTATTGTAGAATGGAAAAATACTTTCTGCAAAGATTTATTTTTTCATAACATTCAAGCATTACCTTTAATAATATTTTTCTACATAGAAGATTGCAAGTAAAAGGAATTCAAGTATTAAAAAAAATTTAAGATTAAATGTCTTTGATTTCTTAATTTTTGTTAAGTGATCGTGAGATTGTTATAACACAAAGTATCACAAAGAAAGCACAAAATACCACAAAGCAAAATGGAATTCAATCTATCTTTCGAATCACAAAATTTAAGAAAACTATTTTTCCTTGAAATTAAAGGTCTTTTATAATTCAGAAAGTTGCTTAAAATATTTTTTTGTATTGATAATATTTTTATATATTTTTGTTTCGCATTTAAAACATAACTAAAGCTAATATTCATTTAAAATTAAAAATTATGAACACTTTATTATTTTTTTTATGTAAAGAACCCCAACCTTGGTTTATATGGTCTTCCGGTTTTGCTTCTTTAATGGCTTTGATATTTTTAGTTTTATATTTTATAAGACCAATACTGAAAATTAATATTTATGAGGAAAAGAATAAAATAAAAGTTAAATGTACTAATAAAAATATCTTTAGAAATGCAATTAGAGAAGTCAAATGCGATATAGTTAGTTCTGAGACGCCTGTTTTTAATACGGTTAGAACGCTTAAACTTAAAAAAAACTATATACCCGGAATAAGGTATTGTGACAATTATGTTTTTAAAACTAAAAACACAGTTGTGCAACAATATATTAAAGTTCGCATACTTGCCCTGAATAGTATCGGAATCAAAAAACTTTATACCAGAACTTATAAAATTAAATGAAACACAACAAATATCAAAAGTCCTAGGAATGAGCCAATAATAATATGTAAATCAATTGAAACACAAACAAATAATGATATTAACTTACATATAAACCTAAACTTAGAACAAAAAGATAGCATTCCCGAAGAAAAACAAAAAGATGATAATCCTACCAAATAAAAGCCCTTTTCTCCACGGGGATAAACAACTTATCTCCTTTTTTAACGTCAAAAGCATTAATGAAAGCCTTGATATTAAACGGTGGGATATTGACCCTTGCCTCACCGGGGCTGTGAACATCCGTCTTCAGGCGACGTTTAAGTTCTTCGGGTCTGATATTTTGTCTCCAAACTTGTGCATAACCCATATAAAACCTTTGGGCGGCAGTGAACCCGTCAATGGGTTGAGGTTCTTTTCCATTCAATGAGATGTTAAATGCCTCATAGGAGATATTCAAACCTCCCAGGTCGGCGATATTTTCTCCGAGGGTCAGCTCCCCGTTAACGTGGAGGGAATCAAGGACTACATAATTATCATACAGGGTTACCAGCTTATCCGTTTTTTCCTTAAACCGTTTTGCATCTTCTTCGGTCCACCAGTCGTTCAGATTACCGTTTTTATCATACTGTCGTCCCTGGTCGTCAAAGCCGTGTGTCATCTCGTGCCCGATAACAACCCCGATAGCACCGTAGTTAACAGCATCGTCGGCATCGGGATTAAAGAACGGCGGTTGCAAAATAGCCGCAGGGAAAACTATTTCATTATTCGAGGGATTGTAATATGCATTTACCGTTTGGGGTGTCATACCCCACTCCGTTTTGTCAACAGGCTTCCCTATCTTGTTCAGGTCATAATTAAACTGAAACTCCCTTGCAGCCATAACATTTGAGAAATAGCTGTCAGGTGTGATTTGCAGTGCAGTATAATCTTTCCATTTGTCAGGATACCCGATTTTAACTGTTATGGCGTTTAATTTTTCCTGTGCCTTTACTTTTGTTTCGTCGCTCATCCAGTCGAGTTTTTTAATTCTTTTGCCGAATGCATCGCGGAGATTGTTCACAAGAGTGACCATTCTTTCTTTTGAGGATGCGGGAAAATACTCCTCCACATAAAGTTGCCCGAGAGCTTCACCAAGGCCGTTGGAGACCACACCGAGAACGCGTTTCCATCGTGGCTGTATTTCCTGCTGACCGGAAAGGATTTTACCGTAAAATTCAAAGTTCTGTTTTACGAAATCGTCACTCAGATATGAGGCGGAAACATCAAGGAGGTTCCAGGTCAGATAGGCTTTCCATGTCTCCATATCAACATCTTGCAAAAGGTCGCTGATACCTTTGAAAAATTTAATCTGTCCCACATTTATATCTCCCGGATTTTCAAGCCCCAGAGATTTAAAATACAGAGGCCAGTTGAAATCCGGTGAAGTTTTTTCAAGACCGTCGAGCGACATCTTATTGTAATTTTTAACAGGGTCACGCATCTCAACTCTTGTAAAAGATATTTCGGCAAGTTTTGTTTCAATATCCATCACGAGAGCCGCTTTTTTTTCAGCCTGTTTTTTGCCGTCACCTTTAAGTATAAACATTTTTGTAATATGATCGAGGTAGGCATCACGCAGTTTTTTACTTGACTCATCGTCATTGAGATAGTAATCCACATCGGGCAGGCCGAGTCCGCCCTGATAGAGGTTTGCTATTTCCATGGTGCTGTTGCGCTGGTCGGCTTCGGCAAAAAAGTTAAACAGCGGCGTCATTCCTTTGCGTTGCATCATTGCTATATAGGTAACGACATCCTCTTTTGTTTTGAGATTATTAATTTTTTTAAGTTCTTCCTTGATGGGAGCGATACCCTTTTTTTCAATTGCCGAGGTATCCATCCCGCTATTGTAAAAGTCGCGTATTTTTTGAGCAACGCTTCCCTTTGGGGCATTCTTTTCAGTCGAAACTTTTTCAATAAGAGATCTCAGTTTTTTCTGATTATCTTCGTATAAAATTGTAAAAGCACCATACTGACTGTATTCGGGTGGGATCGGGTGGGTCTTAATCCAGCCACCGTTTACATATTCGTAAAAGTTGTTTCCGGGTTTGACTCCGGTATCCATATTTTTCGTATCAATCGCTTTTTCAGCATCTTTACCTTCCATATCGTTATTTGCGTTAACATAAAATGATGTTGTCAAAAACACCATTATCAAAACCAAAGCTTGTTTCATTTTTAATTTTTTTAGGGTGGCAAAAGTAGAAAAAGATTTTATACTTCGACCGATTTTGAACGAAAACAATAATTATCGAACTTTGAAAAGGCCAAAAATAACCTTAAAGCCTATTTTTTATGATTTTCGTTGTCTCGGTCTTGTTTTCGTATTCGGTTTTTAAAATGTAAACACCTGCTCCCAATTCATTTATGTTTAAGATGAATGTTTTGTCTTCAATTTCCATACGTCTTAAAAGAAGCATTTTTCCCGAAAGGTCAAAAACGGAAACGGTTAACTCTCCTTTGGGCATATCCCGGAAACCGATGTTTATTTTGTCGGTTGCAGGATTCGGATAGACGAAAATAGTGTTTTCATCGGAAAACATTTCACCGGTATTGACAATTAATTGATCAAAACAGAGTTTTTCAGTTGGTTGCGATTCTCCGCCGGGATTTTCATATAACGCCGAAACATAATAACAAACATAAAAATCATCATCTTTGCTTAAGCTGCCTCCCAAAGTGTCAATAATAGCACCGCCGTAAAAACCGGTTACCGGAATGGAATCAATCACTTCTCCGTTTCTGTAAACCTTGTACGCAATCAATTCGGGTGCTCCGGTTGTGTCGGGAGCATCCCAGCTAAGATGAAAAATGTTCATCGGATAAATATACTCCTGCCAGCCGTCAAAGTTTTGAGGCGGATTGAACTGAGTCATATTGCCGGATACACTTAACAGAACTCCGCCGCCGCCAGCTGCAAGTCCTTCGGTTTCATCGAAAAAGCAAAGACAATTAAGGCCGGAGGAAACTCCGGTATTTACGGGATTCCAGGTTTCTCCTCCATCGCCGGTAATAAAAAAGTTTTCAACATTACCGTCTCCGACAGCATAACCGGTATTGTCATCCGTAAAAAATAGAGATTTGAATCGGATAAATCCCGATGTATTAACCACTGTTTCATTCCAGCTATTTCCTCCGTCGGTTGATTTAAGAATCATATTGTTGCCACAGGCGATAAAGGCGGTATTGTCATTGACAAAGAGAATCTTTTCACCACCGCCGTAATCACCGACATCGGTTATCTGCCAGGTTTGACCGCCGTCAACAGATTTTCCCGTAAAGGTATCGGCGCCGGAGGCACCACCTGTTACAAAAACTTCATTCTGCGACCTGTAGCAAATATCATTTATTATGTCATAATAATTTGTATTCCAATCTATTTGCTGCCAACCATTACCGCCGTCCGTTGTTCTTAAAATGGGGCCTTCTCCGGCTATCAATCCGTTATTTTCATCATAAAAAGCAATAGCACAAGGATAAAGATCAATATTATCATAATCCGTTGTTGTCCAGGTTTGGCCACCGTCTGTTGTTTTGGAAATCGAAATACCAATGGTATTATAAGCTGTAAAGCCTATATTTTCATCAATAAACCGGAAAGCTCCCCGGTCATTTAATAATGTTGTTAAAAACGACCAGCTTTCTCCACTGTCATCACTTCTCCAAAGAGTTGAAGATGCCACACCCCCTCCTTCGTCTGTTGAAACGGCAAATCCCGTATTATTATTAACATACTGCATTCCGTATATGTTTCCGGTAAAAGTACGATAACCGCATTCTTCCCAATTTTGCCCGACATCGGATGATTTGTAGATTTTCCCCTGCATTCCTGTACAGTAAGCAAAGTCTCCGGAAAAGCAAACGGAACCAACGGTTATTCCGGGAATGCCGGGAAGATATATTCCTGTCCACGTATTACCCCCGTCCTGAGTAAAAAGTATGTTATGGGAATAAAAAGTGCTTGTTCCCATTATTCCGTGAAAACTATCGGAAAAATCAAAAGTGCCTTCCTGCAGAGCCGGATCGGAATAGACGGTATCCCACGTCAATCCTGCATCTGAGGTTTTTAACAAGTAACCCGTTTCATCGGAGTAGCTCCATGTAAAAACAACACCGTTAAGTGTATCTATGGAATAGAGATTTTGCAAAAAACTATGCGGCAAGCCTGCAGGGTAATCTATTTCCTGCCAGCTATTCCCGCCATCGGTTGTCTTTAATATTTTTTCGGTTGACCCGCCGGATATGTATCCTGTAGAATTATCAAAAAACTCTATGGCTGACAGGTTGAAGCCGGCGAAGTTTTCAATTTCTTCCCAACTCTCCCCGCCGTCCGTTGTTTTTAATAAACCGTTATATCTTCCGACGGCAAAGCCGGTGGACGGGTTTGCGAAAGCAATGTCGGAATATGATTCCTGAGAGTCTTCCATTGAAAAAACTTCAACCCAGGAATTTCCGCCGTCTGTTGTTTTCAAAATTCCTTTATTGCCGCTTATAAAACCTGTTAAAGAATCATTAAACATTACAAAATCGAAAGAGGTACGATTATCCATTCCGGCAGGATTTAACTTTATATCCCAAAAATTACCGAAATAATCGGAAATGAGTACCGTTGACCTGTCACCAACGGCAATAATCCGGTTCGTACCCGGAACTTTCGCTATGCAGTTCAACGAATTTTCCTGTGGAAAAGGTGTTTCCCTTGTGAAATAGGGTTGCGAAAATGTAAATACCGGAGCTAACACAAAAAGCAGGATATAAATGACCTTGGATTTCATAACTCAAACTTTTGAAAGATGGAAGTGCAAAGGTAAAGAAACTTCCCATCAAAAGCAAAATTTTTCCGAACCTTTTGTATCTTCTACTTTCCCGTATTATTCAACAAAAACGGTTAAACCAATCTTGCCGTTTCCATCGCAATGGCCATCTCCTCATCGGTCGGGACAACCATAACCATAACTTTGGAATCTTCGCTGTTTATCAGTTCCTCTTTGCTGCGGAGGCCTTTATTCTTTTGATTATCAAACTTAAGACCCATATATTCCATATTCTTACAAATTTGCTCACGGCTTGTGTCGGCATTCTCGCCTATACCTCCGGTAAAAATTATCAAATCCACACCACCCATGGCTGCCGTATAAGCACCTATGTATTTCCTAATGCGGTAATGAAACATATCAAGGGCAAGCTTGGCACGTTCGTTTCCTTTTACGGCGGCATCTTCCAACTCGCGCATATCCGGAGAAATCCCGGAAATGCCCAACACTCCGCTTTCCTTATTTATAAGTTTGTTCATTCCGTTAAGGTCAAGCTTTTCCTTGTCCATAATGAAAAGGACGGCACCGGCATCAATATCACCCGTTCTTGTGCCCATTATAAGTCCTTCGTTGGGAGTAAGCCCCATAGAGGTGTCAACGGACTTGCCGTTTTTAACAGCAGCAATCGAAGAGCCGTTCCCAAGATGACAAGTGATAATTTTTATCTTATTGATATCCAGACCTAAAACCTCACAGGCTCGATGCGAGACATACTTATGACTTGTGCCATGAAATCCGTAACGGCGTATTTTAAAATCTTCATATAACCTGTACGGAAGAGCATACATATACGAATGAGGAGGCATCGTTTGATGAAAAGCAGTGTCGAAAACGCCCACCTGAGGCACGTCGGGCAGCAATTTATTGATGGCATAGATACCTTCGAGATTGGGCGGATTGTGCAACGGTGCAAGGTCAATGTTCTTAACAAGAGCCTTAATAACCTCATCGTCAATAATCACGCTGCCGCTGAAATCTTCTCCTCCATGCACAACCCTGTGACCAACAGCCTCTATCTCGTCAACGCTTTTAATGCTTCCGGCCTCATCATTTGTTAATATTTCAAATACCGTTTTTATCCCTTCCGTATGGTCGCCTATCTTTTTTTCAAACCTTATCTCCATTTCATTGGCCTTATGAATTATCGCCGAACCCTCGAGCCCTATCTTTTCAACAATACCCTTTGCAATTACTTTTTTTTCCGGCATCAGTATCAACTGATACTTTATTGACGAACTGCCGCTGTTTAATATGAATATTTTCATCTTTTTTATTTGTTAATTTACCGAATTTCTTACCTTTTCATAACATACAGGATTAACAGTACCATTTCATCAGTTTCCCTATTCACAAATCCTGCAAGGTTCATCCAACGTACCTGCTTTCGCGCAAACCTTACAGGATTAGCCGTACCAATCCACCAGAACACCTCCCTGTTTTATCACCGGCAAAGGTCATAACTTTTTCAATATTTCAAATTATTTTTTCGATTTGTTTTCCGGTTAATAACTTTTACCGGGCATTTATCAAATATCATATAATTTTATCTCAAAATTTTCAGAAATGAGTTTTATCGCCGATCTACATATACATTCACATTTTTCCATTGCGACAAGCAAGCAGTTAATGCCCGAATTTCTTGATTATTGGGCAAAATTAAAAGGAATTAAGGTTGTAGGGACGGGTGACTTTACACACCCGCGGTGGGTTGCGGAACTAAAGGAGAAATTGGAGCCTGCCGAAGAGGGATTGTTCAGATTAAAAAAGGATTTTATAAAACCGTTACCCCATAATAACTATACGGAAGATGTAAGATTTATGCTGACGGCGGAGATCAGCAATGTTTACAAAAAACACGGAAAGGTTCGTAAAGTACACAATGTGGTTATGTCACCTTCGTTTGAAGTAGTTGAAAAAATACAGGCAAAACTTTCCGCAATGGGCTTTAACATAACATCCGACGGGAGACCTATTCTGGGACTGGATTCGCGCGACCTGCTTGAGATTTGCCTTGAGGCTTCGGAGGATATCTTCTTTGTTCCCGCTCATATCTGGACACCCTGGTTTTCGGCACTGGGGTCAAAATCGGGCTTTGACTCCATTAAAGAGTGCTACGGCGACCTTGCCGGCAATATCTTTGCCGTGGAGACAGGCCTTTCCACCGACCCGGCAATGAACAGGCTGATTAGCTCGCTCGATGAATATACTCTTTTGTCAAATTCGGATGCACACTCTCCCGAAAAACTGGGACGCAATGCCAATATTTTTGATCCGGGATTAAACTATCCCGGAATTATAGATGCTATGAAAAGCGGTGATCCGCGAAAATTTCTCGGAACAATAGATTTTTTCCCGGAAGAGGGCAAATATCACTACGACGGACACCGCAAATGCAATGTTTGCTGGAATCCCTTGGAAACGCTGAAACACAATGAGATATGCCCCGTGTGCGGCAAAAAAGTTACCGAAGGTGTTCTGAACCGTGTGGCACAGCTTGCCAACAGGGATGATATCTCCGCACAATTGAAAAATCATCCTTTTTATTCACTGATACCTTTGAAAGAATTGCTGGCCGAAATCGAAGGAGTAGGCCCCGCTTCAAAAAAAATTGAAAAGCAATATATGAACATCCTTTCGAAAGCAGGCTCCGAATTCAATCTGCTGCTTCACTATGACATTGACAAAGTCAAAAGCATTACCGGAGAAATGCTTGCCGAAGCAATCAGGCGTATGCGAAACAGGGAAGTCTTTATTAAAGAGGGGTTCGACGGTGAATTCGGAGTGATTAAGGTTTTCGGGGATGGAGAAAGTCCGCAGTCGCTACATCAGGAGAATCTGTTTGTCAACGATATGCAAACGGAGTATAAATCCGAAGTTAAAACAAGACCGCTGATAAGTTTTGATATAGCGGAATTTCAAAAACTGAAAAAAGAAAAAACATTAGCAAAAAAAGAATCCGGTACAGGTATCGTTCCTGATCTGTTTTCGCAAAACACGATAGTTACAAGTGAACTGAATACCGAACAGAAAGCGGCGGTTGAACACCTGAATGGCCCTGCCCTGGTACTTGCCGGACCCGGAACCGGCAAAACCAAAGTGTTGACAAACAGGATAGCAAACCTCATTTTAAACCGTAATGTGAAGCCTGAAACCTTACTTGCCGTTACATTTACCAATAAAGCGGCTACGGAAATGAGAAGCAGATTAAATTCGCTGCTGCGCAATGAGGACATTGCGGCAAAACCAAATATTTCCACCTTTCACTCTTTCGGATTGTCACTTCTTGAAAAGCATTTTGAGAAAACAGGAAGAAAAAAGAATTTCACCGTTGTTGACGAAGATGAAAAACGAAAGATTTTAAAATATCTCGGAATAGAGAAAAACAGACTGAACAGCGCTTCAAGGTTTATATCGGAAGCCAAAATGACGAAGATTGATATCCGGGAATCCGGCTTTACGGATTTTTTTGAAAAATATGAAAATTTCCTTATTGACATCAATGCCTATGATTTTGACGATCTGATAAGATGGCCTGTAATTCTTTTGAAAGAAAACAGGAATACCCGCGGCAATTTCGCGAATAATATCAAGTGGTTGCTTGTGGATGAATATCAGGATATTAATGCACTGCAATATGAAATGATAAAGCTACTTGTACCGGGTGAGAACCCCAATATTTTTGTAATCGGCGATCCCAATCAGGCTATTTACGGTTTTCGCGGGGCGGATATCGGATTTATTGAAAACTTTCGTACGGATTATCCGCGAGCCAAGGTTTTCGGCCTTACGAAAAGCTATCGTTGCTCCGACTCCATATTAAGGGCTTCAGGCAGTATAATTGAAAAGGATGACGGTTTTCTCAAAGGCCTTCGCGAAGGTGTGAAAATTACGATCTCGGAAAATCCTACCGATAAAAGCGAAGCCGAGTTCATTGCAAGAACCGTGGAGCGAATGATCGGCGGGGTAGGGTTTTTCTCAATGGATAGCAGCATTACGACAGGCCATAAAGAGAAAGAGATTGAAAGTCTGGCGGATTTTGCCGTTTTGGTTCGTACCGGAAAACAAATGAAAGTGCTGGAGAAAGCATTTAAAGACCACAATATTCCGTACGTAAAGGTGGGTGATGAACCTTTTTTTAAACGGGAGCCGGCTAAAAGCATACTTGATATTTTGAAAATCGCTTATATGCAAAACAATACCGGATTGAAGTACTTCGGAACGGAAAAATTACCGGAAGAGATTGATTCGGAGTTTTTGAAAAAAGAACTTGAAGACAAAACCGTTAAGGAGCAAATTGAGTATATTAACAAAAATTATTTCGGGCAAGAAAGAGAAGACGGTTCATTAATAATCAATGCTTTAAAAAATTTGGCCGGAAAATATGGGGCGGATACCGGAAAGTTTCTCAAAGAGATGGCCCTCGGCAGTCCGGTGGATATGTGGAACCGCGGTACGGAAGCCGTAAACCTAATGACATTGCACTCGTCAAAGGGTCTGGAATTCAAATGTGTATTCATTGCCGGATGCGAAAAAGGTTTGATTCCTTATTCGCTTTTTGAGGATAAAAAAGCCGATGCCGAGGAGGAGAGACGATTGCTGTATGTGGGTATGACACGGGCAAAAACACACCTGTTCCTGACATACGCTAAAAAACGGTTTATTATGGGAAAAAGGTTAAATTCAGGCCGCAGTCATTTTCTTGATAATATCGAAAAAGAACTGACAGAACAAGCGGAACAACAATATAAAAAAAGGTTGAAGAAGGATGACGGGCAGTTGGAGTTGTTTTGATGATATTTTGTCCTTCTATTTCTATTCCGTACGTTTACGAATATTGTTTTTTCCGTTACCGGAATGTTTATCTCTTTCACCTTTACCTCTCTAAATCTCTCCTGAAGGAGAGACTAATTCTAACATACTCCAAAGCGTATAGTTTTTCCGGTATTTTAGCTGTTTTTAAAATGTTTAATTTTATAACAAAAATATAAATTTTTCCACGTTTACCTCTCTAAATCTCTCCTGAAGGAGAGACTAATTCTTACATACTCCAAAGCGTATAGTTTTTCCGGTATTTTAACTGTTTTTAATTCATAAATAAACATAAATTTCCACTACTGTTATTCCCACTACTGCCGCCCGTCTCCCATTCAGGGGAGATGTCAACCGAAGGTTGACAGAGGGGTTTTCAACCTTTCGGGACTCCTACGCACGTGCCTGCCTCGACCCGAAAGGTTATTCTATCTTACCACCACTTTCCCGCTGCCGAAATTCTTTCCTCCCCGTGTCATTCATACGTAGTAAATACCTCTCTGCCAGTCTCGTACGTTTACGGTTATTGTTTTTTTCGTTGCCGGAATGTTTATCTCTTTCACCTTTACCTCTCTAAATCTCTCCTGAAGGAGAGACTAATTCTAACATTCTCCAAAACGGATAGTTTTTCCGGCATTTTAACTGTTTTTAATTCATAAATAAACATAAATTTCCACCACTGTTATTCCCACTACTACAGCCCGTAGCCCATTCAGGGGAGATGTCAACCGAAGGTTGACAGAGGGGTTTTCAACCTTTCGGGACTCCGGCGCACAGGCCTGCCTCGACCCGAAAGGTTATTCTATCTTACCACCACTTTCCCGCTGCCGAAATTCTTTCCTCCCCGTGTCATTCGTACGTAGTAAATGCCTCTCTGCCAGTCTCGTACATTTACGGTTGTTGTTTTTTCCGTTGCCGGAATGTTTATCTCTTTCACCTTTATTCCTTGCGAATTGTAAACCGTTAGTAGGGACGGTTTCCCCCCTTTAGGGGGTACCAAGGGGGGTGCGTAGGGCATTACCTTAAACTCCCCTTCCGCCGGATTGGGCCATATCCGCAGCTCTCCCGCATTACCCGCAGGAAGCGGCAGCTCCTTTATAAATGTGCCCGTGGCACACCCCGGTGTGTCGCATCCCATACTGTCAACCTTTAGTACCCACATTTTGTTATTGCCAATATCCGGGCGGGCTTTGCCTATGGCTATGTAGCCGTTGTCGGTGGTGGGGGAAGCGTCGTAGAAAAGATTCATATCATAAAGTTCGTTGAAATATGAATATTTTCGCATCCACATACTATCTAAATTGTTATCTATTTTTAATAAAAACCCCTTATAACTGATATAAGTAGAATCAACAAAAAAACCCGATGCTATATATCCATCTTCTGTTTTTCTAAAATTCTTAATCCACTGTGACCGGTTAACATCCCCGATTTTAATATCTTTGATTATTTGTCCATTATTGTCAATTTTCAAAAACCAAGTTCTACCTCTTCTATCATCACTACTTGTTTCATTTACCCCATACACCGTAGCCACGAGAAAATTTCCGTCGTCAGCCATTGCCACAAGTGCCATATCGTCATCAACATTGGGGTTGCCGTAGTATTTTGTCCACTGCTCATTGCCCAAACTGTCGGTCTTTATTACCATTGCGTCCATTGACTGATCAACAGGTGGATCAAAGATTAATCCGCCTATTAAGTACCCGCCGTCGGGGGTTTCTATTATATCTTTCCCGTATTCTGCTAAATATCCTCCATACTCGTTATGCCACAATTCATCTCCATTACTATCGGCTTTTAATATAAAGGCGTTATAATAATCTCCATATACCTGTACAGAATTTCCAACCATTATATAACCATTATCCGAAGTTTGTTTTACTTTTACGGTCATAGTCAAATCATTTTCCGTATAATAATCTTTCTTCCATAAGGTGTCCAAATCAAAGTTTAATTTTATTAAGGAACCGTAAACCGTATTTGCATCTTCTATCTGCAAGGCAAAAGCTAAATTATCATCATTGGTTTTTATTAATGTTCCTCCTATATTTCCCGGGTAGTAATGATGATTGGTTTCTCCAATAATTTTCCAGTTCAACAAATTGCCACTGTTGCTTAATTTAAACAAACCAAGCTTTATTCCCCAGCTACTTGTAATTTCCGTACCACATATTCCATAGTAATTTTCATCAATCTGTAAAATGCTTTTACCTGAGGCATAGGTGTTTTCGGGATTATATACATTGTTAAAATAGGGCAATTCCTGAGAATTGGAAATGCCACAGTGTATTATTGTTATTATCGCTATTATATATCTTTTGTACATAATAAAATTAAAAAAGCGGGAAGGGACTATTAGCCCTCCCGCTTACGTTAATAAATTTATTTTATTATACTGAACTTTTTACTGCCTGCTGTTTTACCGTCCATTTCAACTTTTATTATATAAATGCCGGGTTTTACCTCTTTAAGCCCGAACACATATGCCTGTGTTTTTCCCGGCATTGAGGCACTTTTAATAATGTTTCCCCTGCTGTCGTACAATGTTAATACCGCACCGGAAAGATTTGTACGGTTCAATTCCACAACAATATAATTCATTGCGGGATTGGGGTAAATGGATACATACCGGGGTTTGTAGTCTTTCGAAACTTGCGGCAAATCATAAATTATACCCGCTTTCATTCCAACTTCCGGCAAAATAATAGGTTCGTCATATTCGTAATCAACGGCTTCAATGAGAATATTACGCGCAATTGCTCCTGCAATATTACCGGAATTATCCGCCAACTGCTGCAATGTTTGTTTCATTTCATCGCTAATACTGTCAACAGGAATTCCCGAATTTTGAATGTCGGAAACAATATTGAAAAGTTGGACAAAATCGTTATAATTATTTTGTTCATAAGTGTTTAACGAAAATAACGCCGGAATATCGTTCAAGAGGTTTTCAGCACTTGTCATATCATTCTTTTTCATATATGCAAACGCCAATTGATACTTTTCCCGTAAAACGTTTTCGTTTTCAAGCAATGTTATAAGACTGTCGTATGCAGCGGGATCAACGGTATCGTTCAAAAACGATTGTTTCAGAAATTTCAATGCCGTTGACCGTTTTTGTCTGTAATACGAAAACTGTGCTTCCAATTTTTCCTTTGCAGCCACAATGTATTTGCCAAGCAAAATCTCTGCAATCATCTCGTCACTCATAGGTACCGTTTTCTGCTCTACCTTATCCATTATTTCGGGTGACTTTGCAGATTGAGGATTAGCTACAAGGATGTCCTTTATGATAACATTGGGTAAAATATCCTCCTTTTCTACAGTAGCAATCAGTACAGAATCGCTTAAGTAAGGCGATTTGCCCATAAGGCTCATATAGAGGTCGTATGCCTGTGGCGGCATAGTTTGCAATACTTCCTGCTTCAGCACATCCGAATTCCCACCGTCAACCAAAGCGGAAAGCAACGTACCGACACTATCGGCTTTGGAATTGTTCACGGCAATTGTACCTCGCAATCCTTCACGATCTTCTCCGCCGCTTCCGCCGCCACCGGAAAAATTGGATGGACAGCTTTGTTCTTCGTAATAATAATTACCTTCATCAAAAAGATGAATAATTTTATTTGTATAATATACGGGTTTTACCCTTGGCTCTGAAGTCGGGTCGTGATGAAAATAATAAATCGGTCCCTCTTTAAAGGTGCTGTAATCGCTTTCGTCGTAGCCGTTATTATTGAGGCTGAAGAGGTTACCTGCCTGCATTTCTGTTCCGCCTTCGGCTCCCTGGTTGCGGGCTATTCCCGGATATTCGGTCTCCTCTTCGGCAGTAACTGCTATGTCGGAATAGTTATCCCAATAGTCGTTGCATTTGATTTGAAGACCGTCATCATAATACTCTCCTCTATTACAATTCTGAGCCAGGGTGGCATATTCCAGGTTTGTGAAGTCGTTACGGTATATTTCGTTGTTATCGGAGCCCGAGTTATTGATAATCAGGCCTATGCCGCCGGGATCGTTTCCCGTGTGCTCAAAACCGTTTTCTTCCACGGTGTAGTCGGTGCAATAATCGAGGTAGAGGCAGTAGCTCTCTTCGCCGTTCATAGTCATGCCGGTGTAAGGGGTAAACTGATTAAAAACAACAACAGCTTCGTTCATAGTGCTAAGATAGACCGAACGGTGATTGGCCTGAAACTGACTGTTTTTAATGGTTGCCGCTTTCAACGGGTTGTGTGTCATAGCATTGATGCCGTAATTCAAATCCTGAAACAGTGACGGAGTGCAGTTACCGTTCATATCGCAATATTCATCCACATGAAACTTGGCATCTCTCGCGGTTATACCTGTTACGCGTTGGGTGATATTAAGATTTCTCAAATCCTTAAATGTACATCCTGTAAAGCTTATGCCGTCAATACCAGAAAGATAGGCCAGATAGTCGGGACTATTATTTTCGGCAATGAAATCGGTATTATTAAAATAACTTACACTGTTATCGTTGGTATATTCGTAAAAACGTACAGCTGTTTTGTTATTTTGCAGAACGGCATTATTCATTTGTACGATACCGCCGGAATACGACGGATTGGGAACTTCACCGCCTCCTTCAACAGGGTCGCCCATCTTAACGGCTCTGACAGCGCAAACGGCATTTTCTATTGTTCCGCCGTTTATTACCTTAACCAGTCCCTGATATGGGAACTGCTGCGGTTGGGTACTTGTGCCCCAAACTTCGATGCCCTGCCAGAGGTCGTCTGTAGCGGAAGATAATTTTGCATTGTTCACAATTAACTGACCGAATCTTTTTACGATTATTTTGGAATTAGCTCCAAAATAAATATTACTTTCCGGCAAAAGTGTTAATTTTCCATTAGGTTCAATTATAATATTTCCGCAAATTACTTTATTATTTCCCCATTCTTCTTCATCAGAAATAATAATATCATTACTATTCGTAATAGGAGCAATTTCAATTTTATCAAGAGCAACATCATTATAAAATGTATATTCATTTGAATGCTCGACAAATCTGATTTTATTAACTAATGGCGGTACTTCTAAAGAAACGAAATTCCATGAATCTCCCATATCGCCAACTTTCCAATAATTGTTTTCCCAAGTTTGTCCATTATCATACGAAATATCCATTGACAAATAACTATAATCAGGATTTCCCCAAGTATAAGTATTTCTATGGTAATAAAAGGTTACATTAATACCACAATAAGAATCTAACATTATCCTTGGGCTTTCGATGATACAGGTTGCACTGGTATAACATTTATCTCCCCGCATTAATAAATACATATCATCATCACCATTAACACCTGTTGAGGGACCTGTTGTGGGATATTGTTCAGAGGCTCCTTTATGTCTATACCAGTCACAATCATCCTGATCCGATTGTCTCCAGTTGCAAAAATTATTTTCAAAATCTGCCATAAAAGTCCCAACAATTGTTAATGTTCCATCACTGTTTAATGGACCCAGTCCAGGATTATTATCATCACCATCTTTTTCGTCTGAACATTGAGTACAATCAGGAGGTTTAAGACCTATTCCCCAATTCCAATAACCATCACCATCATTATCATAATATTGAATATCATCAACTCCAAAATTACCCAAATTGCTAATTATAGGTTGAGTAAGGTTTTCAGGTATAGAATACATGTGATGTGGAGGTTTATTCTCATAATTAGTCATTAGCGTATAACCTCCGTTTGGTCCATTTGGTCCATAGCTATTTTTGTATATCCAGTATGTTGCACCAATAAAATCATCAATTGCAGAAGTATTTGGAACTCCAATTATCT
This sequence comes from Bacteroidales bacterium, assembly GCA_026984135.1. GTDB lineage: Bacteria > Bacteroidota > Bacteroidia > Bacteroidales > JAADJA01 > JAADJA01. The sequence goes on along the minus strand of JALSSR010000304.1, from coordinate 1,583 downwards.
GCGGATCATATTCATCAATAACATCCCAGCCAACAAGTAGCATTGCATGTGCCCAAACTCCCCAAGGAGAATTCATAAAAGTAACTACAAGAGGGCCATCAACCATAAGCTTTTCCCTAACTTGATTTTCTGATGTAATGAATTGGGAATCATATAGGTCTATAGATATTTTTTCATCAGGATTGTTGCATATATTTTCGCAAGGAGTTACCTCACCAGTAAAAGGGAAACATCCTTCATCAACCACACCATCCCAAATGAAATAGTTTAGGGCATCAGAAGGAAGTCCTCCTCCTATAGTTGGATTGTTGAATGCACAAGATGCAATTTCCTGCTCCGCAAGGTCAAAATTAATATGCTGATTAAGATATAAGTTCGTATAGTCTTCAATTAATGCAACAGAAGCAAAATTCCAACATAGTAATGTTGTTTTGAATACACCTCCTGCGGCAATACATTCATCTTCATCCATAATTGTACAATCAACAAAACCATTTATCCAGCATCCAAACTGACAAGCCGGTTCTGTCATCCAACCACTTACATCATTGTTACCATCCCAATAAAACGATTCAGGATTATCAGCGCCATGTTTTTTTCTCCAATCAAAATTATCAACATAATCATAATTAATATTTAACGGATCATCTTTTGGTGATTTAAAAGAAAAAATACCGGAAGTATAAAACTCATAACCTCCCAACGGGAGCTCTTTTCCATAAAAATCTTTTCTTCTATTATAAAACATTTTTGTAAAAGGAGTTTCTCCTGCTATCCACAATAATCCTTCCTTTTCAATATAAACGTTCATTTTATCAATTTTTTCCAAAATTTTATTATGTTTTGCCTGTTTTTGCAAATCTTCAATATTATCTACAGGACTACTACTCCATAATAACTCATTAATATACACTGTTGCATCAATAACCTTTACAACTATTGAAGTAGGCGTAATACCGTCAAGGAAACAAGTCTCTTCACACTCTTGTCCAATATCGAAATTCAAAGTTGTATCAATCATTGTATATGTTTCATAGATTAAATACTGCATATCAGAAATAGAATCTTTCAAAATAATTCTAACTAATGAACTATCGCTGTTAAATGCAATATTTCCATTAATACCTACTCCATAAAAAAAACCTCCGTTAAAGGGAAATATCTCCGTATCTTCGGTGAATGTTTGATCTATTACAATTGTTTGATCAAACTGCGGACTTTGAGAATATGCAAAACTACATAATAGCATAGCTGCAAATATAATTAATATTTTTTTCATATCCTTTTTTATTTTCTTGTTAAACTTCTTTTTAGTTTTATACCTTTTTGATAATTGTCGAATAAAAAATATCACGGAAGGTATGGCCGTTGGGATACGGGCGGTATCCGTATGTGCAGGCGAAAATCCCTTGCCACCCGGAATTTTGCAATTGCTTTAGGCCGTTACCCCGTTTTGCCTGCCCGTACGGGGTAACGGTGTTTAATAAATCTGTTTTTCCCGATATAAAATATCGAATATAAATATTGAATTCCGCATTGTATTATTATTAATGTATAAGTGATTTCGTGTTTTCGGGGGGGGG
>JALSSR010000303.1 GCA_026984135.1 Bacteroidales bacterium | reverse complement strand
AACCCAAAAGCTAACCTTATTACCTTATTGAAATAAACAGATACAAAAATGACAAACTTGAAGAGTGATATTTTAAAACAATGAACCATTGTATTTGACAAAACAAATAATTTCGGGTTCACTCCAATTCCCAATGGGGCAGTTGTTCTGAAATTGCAAATAAACTTAAAGACAAATTTTCATTAGTTAAAGTATCTGAAAATTCAAAGAGTGCAAGAAGGTTTCTGGAAAAATTAAGACAAATTGCAACTGAAAGTCAGGAATAAAACAACTAACCCTTCACATCCATATATAATATGGCGGAACAGAATTGCCAAAATTATTTTGGCAAAAACAGCAAGCATTACTCCCTATTCCGGAACCTTAAAATGGTCACCCGTTTCGTCAACTATTTTTCTGTACCAATCTTCCCCGTAACCGGGTTGTTGCAGTTTGGCCGGGTAATATTTATATCCTTCGGGAACTTCACTCTTTTCTTTGATATTTCCGTCCATATATTTTGCAAACAGATAACCGTAGAAATCTCTCCAGTGTTTCACGGTTTCATTTCCTGCATTATCAGAAAAGTCGGTAAGATAAGCAATTGCGGCATTTTTATCGGTTTTGTATTTCGCAAGAGCCTCTTGGTCTGTTTTGTCAATTTCCTCCAGAAACTCACCTTCGAGCTTTGTTTGCTCCGCCCTGATTTCGGGGTGAATATAGCTGTATCGCGTATAAGCAAAATTCGATACCATATTAAACACCCAGAAAGCGGCATCCATGGTAAAGTCCATCATATCGCCGTTACCGACTGCATAAGCTTCGGGAACCTTTGTTATTGAAGAATACATAGGGACAAAGACCGTGCTTGCGGCATCGTCAACACCGAACCAGAAGATTCCTCCTATTTCGTGAGGCAGCCAACTGCGGCTTTGAGCTACGAATACGAAACCCGTTTGTTGTGTTGAGGTTGCCCTCTCGTTGCAATAGGTAACACCGTCAACCTTCCAGGTCAGGGGGCGCCAGCGGTAGGGGCAGCCGAAAGGTCCGGCACCCATATCTTTTGTCATATCCAGCGGCGTTCCTTCAAGATGGTCGCGCATAAAATCCATAACATCCTCAACAGCTATTTTACGGTCGGGTTTTATCCACAATGGCATTCTGTTTTTCAGATTGTGTCCCGAAGCATAATCGTAATATTTCTCCATTCCGGCTTTTACACTGCGGAAAAACGACCACACACGAACTTCACAGAAACGTGCTCCGCCGAAATCAACCGGTGCATAGGTATCGGAAAAACTGAAATCCTTATCTTCACCGTCAAAATATTTCATCTCCCTTGCAAAAGATATAACATCGTCGGAATAGTAGCACTCAACGGAAGGGTCGTTCAGTTTATCCCTTTGCGAAAATGTTATTGACTTTTTGCCGTCGGCCAGCGGGAATGTTCTTATCCTTGCCTGGTTGGCATGTCCGCACACATATCCGTCGGGAATACGGCGGGCAACCCATACTGCACCCTTTTTACCTTCACCTTTTCCGATAATCTCAAATATCCATACCTCATTGCCGTCGGAAACCGAAATGGACTCTCCTTCGCTGTAATAGCCGTATTTGTCAACCAGCTCGGTCATAACTTTTAAGGCTTCCCTTGCCGTTTTCGACCGCTGAAGTGCTATATACATCATACTGCCGTAATCTATTATCGCATCAGGCTGGTGATGCAGTTCACTGCGTCCTCCGTAGGTCGTTTCGCCAATAGCAACCTGATACTCGTTCATATTACCTACGACATTGTAGGTCTCCTCAGCCTGATCTATCTTACCGAGATATTTTCCCGTGTCCCACTCATAAACATCCAGCATTGTACCTTTCGGATATTTGGCTGCCGCCCAATGGTACAGCTCACCGTAAAGAACGTGTGAGTCGGCGGCATAGCTGATGAATGTGGAACCGTCAACGGAAGCTCCTTTTGTGATAAGGAAATTCGTACACGAATATGAGGGAATATTAAATCCCAAAATAACTATTAAAACAATAAAACTTAACTTTTTCATAGAGATATTTAATTAATTTAAAAAGGGACAAATGTACATGATTTTTTTTCATTTGAACAAATCACTTCTATTTTCAGGCCGGTTGATTTGCATTTTTTTGTCGCGTTTACCGGATGAACCCCGGCGTTTAATAAATAACCCCCGGCGTTTATTCATTTGCCAACATTTCGCCTTTTTGATGTCGTATCTTTGTATTTTCAGTTTTAATTCATTTATTTATAAACCTTTAAAAAAGGAGGAGTAATGAAAAATCTTACAAAAAGTTTAATGATTGTTTTTGCCTTTATGATGGCAGGACATTTTTTAATTGCACAACAACAGATCCAGTTTGAGGGACTTTACACGGACGGAGAAGGCATTGCCGGCTGGAATGCTGACGGCTCCGGTCCTGAACCGGCAGCCACCGGACACCTGATACCCGGATTTGGGACCCAGCCTTATTATGGTTCATCCCACGATTACATCACAGGCAATGCCGGTGATGCAGCATTCCATTTTCTAACTGGTATGACAGGGTTCCCGGAATTTGAACAGGCCCTGGCCGATTATGGTTTTGGCGCTGATGCGGTAAAAGTGAAATTTGGCCTTGCTTCGTTGCAGGCAGATATCGAAGGGGAGGATTGGTTCTTTTTCAATGACTGGGCCTATTCAAACTACTACGGTGTTGCATTAACTTTTGAACTGGACGGTGAACCATTGCTTACCGGTTTTTTGGATTATGTCAACATGTACACCAATACAACAGCAGGAAACTGGCAAACAGAAACCGGCTATTCCAAATTAAATAATGTGGCCACAAACGACACTGCAAACAGCATTGCCCAGGCATTTCTGAGCGACCTCGACGGAAAAGAGATCAAATTATATTACGAATCAACTTTCGGGGAAATCTTTGCGGGTAACGGGAGAAGCGGATCCTATTACGATGTATTTAACGGCGTGCTTGAAGCCGGAAGTCCCGAAATCCCCTTCAGGGGCCTTAATGCCGACCACGAGGGCTTTGCCAGCTGGGATGCCGACGGTACCGGCCCCGAACCGGAAGGTGACGGGCATGGTTCACAATCATATTATGGTGCATCTTTGGATTATGATGGCATTGACCCCGATCCGAACGCCTGCCTCGGGCACCTGCTCGATGGCTCTACGGGGTTCTTTAATACCTTGCTGCAACTCGAATACCGCGGATTTGAAATCGGTGACCTGAAATTGAAGATGGGACTGATTAGCCTTGGCCCGGATGTGGAGGGTGAAGACTGGGGAAGTGGCTGGAGTAACTACTACAACAATGTATTTGTTATCGAATTGAACGGGGAACCTGTATTAAGTGTTTTACAGGATACGAACAGACTGACATCCATGACAGGATACTGGATGAGCGGGGCATCAATAGGAAAAGTTTATGACATATCGGAAAATGCTTCGCCCGAAGCACAGTTTGTGGCACAATCATTCCTGAAAGATCTCGGTACGCATTATCTGAAAACAAATACCACTCAAATACATTATACGGAACTCTTTAACGGTAACGGAAGGGACGGTGGCTTCTATGAAGTTACAGAGGGCGCACTCGTTGCGGTACACGAAAAAGCAACCTTCATCCCCGAAGGCGAAGTAAACGGCACATGGACGGTTGATAATTCACCATATTATGTAGAGGGGCACCTCAGCATTGAAGACGGACAAACCCTCACCATCAATCCGGGGGTTAAGGTGGCAGTGCGCGGGCCTTATCATTTCACTGTTCAGGGAAGTATTAATGCTTTGGGGACATCAGATAACAATATCATTTTTACCAGTTCCAATCCTAACTTGTACTGGGATGGATTTGATTTTGATGAAACCCCGCCTGCCAACACTGCCGGTTTTGATTGGTGCCTGTTTCAGTATGGTTACGCACAAGGAGAAGGAAGTCACTATAATAGTGGGGGAATTTTTGCCGTTAAGTATTTTGACAATATTACAATCCTAAATTCCACCTTTAGAAACAATAAATCTGATATTGTCGGAAGTGTACCACCGTGCGGAGGGGCAATTGGACTCTGGAATGCCAGCCCCATGATACAAAAATGTATCTTTTACGATAATTATGCATCTGATTATGGCGGCGCAATTCTTTCGTATGTTGGATCAAATCCGGTTATTTCGAATTGTTTATTTTATAATAATCACTCGGGAAACGGAGGGGCAATCGCATTTTTTGAGCACGGCCAGGGCATCCTGATCAACAATACCATTGTGGATAATACAGCTTTAAAAGGTGGGGGATTATATTTTTACTTGCAGTCGAATCCTGAAATTATTAATACCATCCTTTGGGGAAATGAAGCCTCAAATTCAGGCGACCAGGTATATTCTTCCAACCCAAGTGATCCGGATTTCTACTATTGTGATATCGAGGAAGGGCAAGCCGGTTTTGGGGGAACTGCTATCAATGGCGGATACTTGTTCAACGTTGAGGAAGATCCTGAATTTATGGACGACCCTCACTATGCCATCACCGACGAATCGCCCTGTTACAACATGGGAACCCCAGACACCTCGGCATGGTATTACCCGGATTGGCTCCCGGAAACAGGCCTGTACGGAAACCCGCGTGTTAGTTACGACCGGATTGATATAGGGGCGTGTGAGTACTTTGTTGTCGGTATTAATAATAATACCAACCCGGCAAAAATTGCACTGTCAGCGCAACCCAATCCATTCCGGAATTCTACTCAAATTGTTTTTGAATTAACGGAAGCTGCAAATGTAAAGATAGAAATTTACAATGCCATCGGCTCAAAAATAGCCACCCTCGAAGATGGCTTCCTGCTTCAGGGCAAACACCAAACTATACTCAACAACCATAATCTGCCCGAAGGGGTCTATTTCTGCCGGTTGCAAATTGAAAACAAGATTCAAACACTAAAGATCATCAAATTTAATTAGCTCCTCCGAAGCTATCCTCACTCCCAAACCCTTCTTTGCCTTCCGGCAGGGAAGGGCGGGATGTGAGGTCTTTTGATGTCAGATATCCTATACTGACTGTTCCGGGTTTCTCCATTTGTCCATTTGCCTGTTTTCGCAATTGACGGGGGATTGCACCTTACTGTTAACCGAAGGAAAACAGGTTTGGGAATATAAATCTCTTTTATAATACATTAATATGAATACCTTTGCAGTGTAAAATATATTCGTGAAAAAAGTATTGGTAGCCGTTGCAAAGGCTTTAACCGGACAACAAATTGTCGGAGAGATTAAAAATGAGCAAATATAAAATATCGAATTTTTCGGTTGTCAAAAAAGGTAGCGTAATAACCGGCTCGGGCCGGATTGAATTCCCGGAAGATGATAACGACGGTAAATATTTTAAAGGTATTTATAAAAGTTTGGAAATTGATTATCCGAAATTTTATAAAATGGACCGCCTGAGCAAACTTGCTTTTCTGACTGCCGAATTTCTTTTTGACGGCGGAGAACTCCTGCCGCGATATAAACCGGATGAGGTTGCCATGATATTCTCCAATTCCTCCTCATCTCTTGATACCGACATCAAACACAACACCTCAATACTCGACAGGAATAACTATTTCCCCAAGCCTGCCGTTTTTGTATATACACTCCCCAATATCCTGATAGGTGAGATAAGCATAAGACATACACTCAGAGGTGAAAACACCTTCTTTATTTCCGAAAAGTTTGATCCGGATTTTTTTGTTGACTATGTAACACACTTGTTGGAAACTACAAAACATAAAGCCTGCCTGCTCGGCAGAACGGAGTATATGTCAGGCAACTTTGAATCTTTTATGTTTTTTATCGAAAAAAGTGAGAATGACCCGAAAGGGAAACTCCTGTCACGAGATAATTTGATGGAGATAGTGAGATTGTAGTGATTTCGGATATTTCGTGGGTCTCCAGTGCCGAAGCTTTGCTTCGTGCATGCTCGACCGAAGGTCGGCATCTTCAGTCTCCAGTCTTCAGTCGGCAATAGGCAAAAGCAACCGGTATTCCAAAGAGTAATTATTTTCCGCTGCGCCGCTGCGTGAACCAAAAATAAAAAACGTTGCGTCGCTGCGCC
>JALSSR010000302.1 GCA_026984135.1 Bacteroidales bacterium | reverse complement strand
TACAATTCGCAAGGAATAAAGGTGAAAGAGATAAACATTCCGGTAACGGAAAAAACAATAACCGTAAACGTACGAGACTGGCAGAGAGGTATTTACTACGTACGAATGACACGGGGAGGAAAGAATTTCGGCAGCGGGAAAGTGGTGGTAAGATAGAATAACCTTTCGGGTCGAGGCAGGCCTGTGCGCAGGAGTCCCGAAAGGTTGAAAACCCCTCTGTCAACCGCAGGTTGACATCTCGCCATAAATAGGCGGTAATTTACGGGAAAACGGTATCGTACTATATTTTATTAGTGCAAATTAGCTCCAATCAAATGAATGAACTCCTCGCGGGTTTCTTTTTTACGGAATGCTCCGGTAAAATCCGAAGTTGTAGTTACCGAGTTTTGCTTTTGAATTCCGCGCATCATCATACAAAGGTGCTGAGCTTCAATAACTACTGCCACTCCGAGAGGGTTCAGGGTTTCCTGGATGCACTCTTTTATTTGTGTTGTCAGTCGTTCCTGTACCTGCAATCTGCGGGCAAAGGCATCCACGACCCTTGCTATTTTGCTTAGCCCCGTGATGTATCCGTCGGGAATATAAGCAACGTGAGCTTTACCGATAAACGGGATCATATGGTGTTCGCACATTGAGTATATTTCAATATCCTTGACTATGACCATTTCGCGGTAATCTTCCTTAAATTTTGCAGAGTTTAATATTGCAACGGGGTCGAGCAAGTAGCCGTGTGTTAAAAACTGAATTGATTTCGCCACACGCTCGGGAGTGTCCAGAAGGCCTTCCCTGTCGGGGTTTTCTCCAATCAGTTTTAATATCTCTTTATAATGATAGGCCAGTTTATCAACGTTTTTGTAATTATAGAGGTCAATCTTTTCATAACCGTCGAGCTGATTTTTATCAGCCATTTCTCTTAATCTCTCATTTGTCATTTTAACTGTTTTTAGACGCCGAAATACTCGACAAAATTATTTTCGGTTTCAACAATTTTTACGGAGTGCAGTTGGGCACCCATCTTCCTGACAGGTGTCTCCAGCTCATTCCAAAAAGCCTGTGCAATATTTTCGGTTGAAACAATTTTACCTTTTAAAAAGTCCACTTCAAGGTTCAGGTTTTTGTGATCAACTTTTTCGATAATCCTTCTTTTAATAATCTCGCTTAGAGTTTTTATATTGATGACAAATCCGGTTTCCGGATTTATCTCTCCCTTGACAGTAACAAATAAAACATAGTTATGGCCATGCCAGTTGGGATTGGAGCATTTTCCAAACACTTCATAGTTTTTTTTATCGTCCCAGTCTTCTCTGAACAGCCTGTGCGCAGCATTAAATCTCTCTCTTCTTGTAAGATACATCATAAAACACTGTTTTTTGAAAATCCAAATGTACAAAAAAATAAAATCCGGTATCCGAATTGATAAAAAAATTCCGATACCGGATGGATTATAATGTAAACAGGTCTTAATTTTGAAAATCTTTTAGCACTGCCATAAGTTTTTTCCTGCTAAAGAATATGCGGCTTTTAACCGTGCCTATTGACAAGTCAAGCTTATCTGCAATTTCTCTGTATTTATAGCCCTGAAAGTGCATCATAAAAGGAATTCTGTGTTCATCAGAGAGTCCGTTTACAACTTTCTCCAGTTCGGAATGGTTGAATTGCGATTCCGGAGTTTCATGTCCCGATTTACTCGAAGTATTCAGGAAAAAGAGATCTTCCGTAGTATCAATCATAGTTTTGTATTTCGATTCTTTTCTGTATTTGTTAATGAAAGTGTTCTTCATTATTGTATAGACCCATGCCTTCATATTTGTTGAAGGGTTGAATTTATCTTTGTGGGTTATTGCCTTTAAATAGGTTTCCTGAACCAGATCCTGTGCATCCTCATTATTTGTTGTTAACGAAAATGCAAAGTATCTTAAATTATCTTTCAGGTTGAGTATCTGATGGTTGAATTCTATTGCTGTCATCGTTTATATATTTTACAATTAATGTTTAATATTTATGCGGCAAAGATAAACACAATATTTGAGAAAACGACAGTTATTTAGAATAATTTTAAATAAAATTTTGTAAATACAGGGTAGATAGCTGATACATAGTAAATTAGCTAACTAATAATTTTTATTAATTGTTTATTGAAGGATAATATATGTTAAACACTTAATATTTCCTTGAATTTTAAAGGATTGTTAAAGAAAGAAACGTTTTCGGGAAGGTTTTCGCCAATACTATTTATTCCGAAACCCGAAATATATATCTGTTTTTTACCGAAGCTTTTTGCGAGTTCATTAACGTATTCGCCAAATTCGTCATATTTTAAAGGTGCTGCAACGGAGGTCATCAATCCGGCAATTTTATGATTTTTTGATGTTTCTATCAAACAACCCAGCGGGATATTTGCTCCGAGATAGATTACCTTAAAGTTGTTCTTCTTTAAAATATAATAGTGGAACAGCAAACCGAGTTCGTGATATTCGCCTTCGGGTAAAAACAGCAGAAAAGTTTTTGTTTTTTGTGTAAATGAGTTTACAAGTCCGTCAATTGCAACGATAATTTTTTGCCGTACGAGGTTTGATATGAAATATCTGTGCGAAGTAGTTATTGTTCCTATTTGCCATAGAATACCGATTTTATCGAAAAAGGGGTAAAGAATATTTATAACGGCATCCTCGAATCCCATTTTAATAACCGCTGTATTAAAGATTTTCTCGAACATACTCTCGTCAAGGTCAATCATCGAAACAACCAGTCCTTCAATTTGGCTCTCAAAATCGTTAAGCGTATGCGCAAGATTCAGTATCTCTTCCGAAATTGCAGCGTCACTCAGCCCTACAATTGTAGATATCTTAAACCCGCTGCGGTTAAGAATGGAAATATTCAAAAGTTTTTTCAGGTCGTCATCATCATAAAATCGAATATTGGTATTTGTCCTTTTCGGCTCAACAATATTGTACCTTTTTTCCCACATACGTATTGTATGGGCTTTTATGCCGGTAAAATTCTGAAGGTCTTTAATTGAGTAGTGAGCCATAAAAATCTTTTAGTCATTTTTGTTAATGTGATATTCTAAACAATAATTTTCAAAAAAGGTTTAAAGATGCCTTTTTTTTGTTTTTAAGTTGCAGATGAGATTTGCCGGATGTTTTTTTGGATATTTAAAAAATGAAATGATTATCTTTGCGCCTTAATATTTCTGAAAAGAGTATAATATGCCGAAGATATCCGTTGTTGTTATTACTCTCAACGAGGAAAAAAATATTGGCCGATGTATCGAATCGGTACAGAGTATAGCCGATGAAATAGTTGTTGTGGACTCGTTTTCTACTGACAAAACTGAAGAAATTTGCAGGGAAAAGGGAGTGCGATTTATACAACACAGATTTGAAGACTATGTTAAACAGCATGAATTTGCAGACAAACAGGTTTCAAACGACTATATCCTGACACTTGATGCGGATGAGTCACTTTCTCCGGAATTGGTTGAGTCAATAAAGGATGTTAAGAAATATCTCAAGAATGACGGTTACTTTATGAACCGGATGACTAATTATTGTGGGAAATGGATTAAACATTCGGACTGGTATCCCGATAAAAAGTTGAGATTATACGACAAAACCAAAGGAAAATGGGTCGGCAAAAAAGTACACGAAAGGTTCATCCTTGTTGAGGGTGCTTCCAGCGGGTTCCTCAAGGGAGATATTTTGCATTACTCTTTCTATACCATTGACGAACATATTCTTCAGGCTAACAAATTCAGTACCCTTGGTGCCGAAGCACTTTTTGAAAGCGGTAAGAAAGTCCCGCTGTATAAAATATTTTTCAATCCTACGATTAAATTTATTCGCAATTATTTATTGAAACTCGGATTCCTCGACGGTTTTTACGGGTTTGTAATTTGCAGGATTGCCGCATTTGAAACTTTCCTGAAATATACAAAGGCAAGGCATTATCATAAAACCAAATCATCGAATTAATAAAATCCGGAAAATTCTTTTACCGGCCTGAACAGGAAATGAAAACAGTCTGCTCTAACTCCCTGATTTACGGCAGCATCAATCTCAATTTATCTTTCAGCAGTCTTAATCTTAGTTTTAAGTTCATCTCAGGCTCATCAAGATAACCCTTAAAGTGTGAGTCCATCCTCAGATAGTGCTCCCTGAAGGTTGAATTGCTTATTCCCCATTTTTTGAGGAACTGTTTTTTGCCGTTATTCTTTTTTATCCGCCTGACACTTCGCGACATAAAATGATAGCTTCTGCTTTTGCTTACTCCTTTGAAGTATCTTACTCCGGCCATCCACAGTTTCATCATAAAATCCGGGTCGGAGTACATCCCCGGAGTATATTCCACGCTCATCCCGCCTACAAGGTTCCAGATATATTTGTGTATAACCATAGGATACCAGCTGCTGCCGTTCCAGTCTTGAAAAGGTAGTTCTTTATATGTTTTGAGAAGCCTCTCTTCATCAAAACTCTCCAAACCGTTACCGTAGTCGTGGGGAGCAATCACACAGGGATTAAAGGTCTTTTTATTTTCTATTTTGGTAGCTGATAGTGCAAAGTAGGGATGTCCTGTCTTTTCGATTTCCTCAAAAAGATAATAATCCCAACCGGGTAAAAGGTAATTATCATCATCAATAAGGCAAAGATAGTCCGTTTTTGCAAGTGCGGCAGCGGCGTTGAATGCAAAACAAACCCCGGTGTTGCCGGCAGAATGCGTAAAGTCGAAACCCTGCTCCCTAACCCAATCAAGCGTGCCGTCGGAACCGTCGTTGATATGTATGATGATTTGGTGCTTGTACCTGCCGTTTTTTTGAATACTACCGACACAGGTTTTCAGATACGGCAGGTTGTTCCAGGTGGGAATGATAACGGAAAACTTTTTGTTTTCCATTGTACCTTTTGAAAGACTGAAATCTATTTTATCAATGCTTTTCATAATTATAACGGTAAGGTTGCAAAAGTATATAAAATTATTACTTTTGTTATTTAAATCATTATTATGGCGGAATCAAAAGAGAAATGGATGGCGTTAGTCAATCCTCATGCAGGAACGGGTAAAGGGGAAAAAGACTGGGGAAAGATTTACGACCTATTGTATAAATCGGGTATCAAATTCGATTTTGTTTTTACAAAACACAGGGAGCATGCTCTTGCACTCACAACTAAATTTATCAAAAAGGGCTTTCGTAAATTCATGGTTGTGGGTGGTGACGGTACTCTGAATGAGGTGGTTAACGGCTTTTTTATACAAAAAACCGTTCCGGCTGACGAACTGCTGCTTGCAATGATACCGGTAGGTACGGGAAACGATTGGTGCAGGACATTTGATATTCCGTTTAAATATAAAAAAGCGGTAAAACTAATCAAGGGTGAAAATATTTTTACTCAGGATGTGGGAAGGGTGACCTATTATTCCGGGTCATCAATTAAAAGGAGATATTTTGTAAATGTGGCAGGTATGGGATATGACGCCATTGTAGCTGCCAAGACGAACAAAGACAAGGAACAGGGAAGGGGAGGGGCACTGACATATCTGAAAAATCTGTTATCGAGCCTTCTGTTTTATAAATATTCCGATACTGAAATCAACATAAAAGATACGGGAGAGATATGCAAATGTAAAATGTTCAGCCTTAGCGTAGGGATCGGGAAATATAACGGAGGAGGTATGATGCAGCTTCCCGAAGCTATTCCGGATGACGGCCTTTTTGATATTACACTTGTTGAAAAAATCGGTAAGTTTACAGTTATAAAAGAGATCAAAAATCTGTATGACGGCTCCTTTGTCAATCATAAGAAGGTTCGGACATTAAGAGGGAAATCCATAACCGTTAAATCGGTTCCAGAAGTCAATCTGGAAGTTGACGGAGAGTCGCTCGGGCATTCACCTTTTGAGTTTGAAATAATCCGGAAAGGATTAAGAATTGTAACCCCTTGAATACTGTTCAATGCTTATTGAGTGTTTTTGCTGTAAAATCTTTACTGTTCGGGATTGCAAATCCCGAAGATATTTGTTTTCGGATTATCTTGCGCTTTAGACCACCGCCAAAATCCGAAAAAGCCCGAAGTGTGAGGCCGTCTCTTTTAAAGGGCTGTTCGGGATTTCCCAATCCCGAACCCGGTATTTTCAGGATTTGTAATCCTGCAACAAAATGAGCTACAAAGATCATCCTTTTCAGAAATTGATAATTATTCTTTTGTGGGATTTAGTGTCATTGGTATTTTAGTGTTTAATTTTTTTCACCACGAAAACACACTTATCCTCCTTCTATCCTTTCGCCGAAACCTTGATTCTCTGCCCGGGTTTAAGCCGTTTGGAGTTTCTGATATGATTCAGCTTTTTGATTTGATCAACAGATACACCGTTATAGAGTTTTGCAATATCCCATAATGTATCACCCTTGCGAACAGTGTGATAGACATATTTGTCGTCACCGGAAGTGTTTTTCTTTGCTCTTGATTTTGATGTACTTTTCTTTGCCGGAGCATAAACAACGAGTTTTTGGTTGGGGCGTATGGTATTACTTTTCAGATTGTTCCATTTTTTCAGATCGGTAGTGCTGCATTTGTATTTCTTTGCTATCAGACCTAAATTTTCACCGTTTTTTACAATATGATAATTCTTACTCCTTCCGCTGATGTTAGTTGACTTTGACGAAGTGTTTGACACATAGGATTTTCTTTTTCCGGAATAACCCGGAGCATATACAACCAGTTTCTGTCCGGGGTAGATTGTGTTGCTTCGCAGACCGTTCCAGCTTTTCAGATTTCTGACCGAACAACGGTATTTGTGAGCTATAAGTCCGAGACTTTCGCCTGACCTTACAATGTGAATATTTCTCTCTTTCGCCTTTTTTATTTCTGCCAAAAGTTTGTCTCTTTCAATACCTTTTTTGGTTTTGTAGGCATAAATCTCCTTTTCGTGGTCAACCCAGGTTGCGATATATCTTTCGGGAATTGTCAGAACATAATTTTTATCTTTTGTGGCCGGTATTATTCCCGTTTTAAAAGTCGGATTTAAAAATACCAGATCTTCCATCGGGATATTAAGCAATTCGGAAATCTGATCAAATGAAAGGACATCATTAACAATAACAGTATCCGTTTCGGCAAACAACAATTTTGGAGCAATTGGATAAAGGTTATGTTCCGAAGGATAGTTCATAAAATACATCACTGCAATAAATGCAGGCACATAGCCCCGTGTTTCCCTGGGCAGGAATGGCCACACTGCCCAGTAACTTTTAACTCCACCGGCACGCCTTATGGCTTTATTTACATTTCCTGCACCCGAATTATAAGCGGCAAGTGCCAGCGACCAGTTACCGTAAATTTTATACAGGTCGGTAAGATGGTGACAAGCAGCATCCGTTGCTTTACGCGGGTCGAACCTGTCGTCAACCAGTGATGTTGACTTCAATCCGTACATTCTTCCTGTTCTGTACATAAACTGCCACAAACCTTTAGCCCCTGCTCTTGAATTTGCCCTCGGGTTAAGAGCCGATTCCACAACAGCAAGATATTTTAGTTCCAGGGGCATATTATATTTGTCAAGATACTCTTCAAATAATGGGAAATAAACCTCTGCAAGACCTAAAACCGTGGAAGCGAGCTCACGTTTTTTAATGGTGTATGTATTAATGTAACTTCTTATTTGTCTGTTAAATGCAATTTCAAAAGGTGTGGTTTTATTTAAATCCTCAAGGCGCGCCTGAATAACGGAATCGGGGTAATAAGGAATTGAATCTGCCGGAAAATTATACACATTGAGCGTTGAAGTATCCGTTGTGAAAACAGTATCGGTAAAAAAAGTCATTGAGACAAGGCTGTCAAGCATTGCAAGAATTGTTTGATTATCCGAAATACCTGTAACAGAATCTGCGTTTGGTATATTTGATTGTGAAGTGGGAACAACTATTTTCTCATTTTTTAAAGTATCCGTAACTTTAATTGAATCGCTTTCCGGGATATATGGAAAGGCATTGGAAGTAATAATTATTCCAATAAAAAAAAAGGTTGAAAAAATATTTCTTATTCTCATCTTCTAAATTCTTTATATAATAACTGTAAAATCTTACGAATGTTATTCATAATCGTTGCAAAAATATATAATAAATATATCAACATCCGGCATATAAAAACAAAACCACTAACATTTAAAAGTTAATAATAAATTCTGATAAGCGGGCTTTGTATAAATATGATGACTTCTTCACCCGATGCCGAAATAGCCTGAGAATGAAGTGCTTTAGGGGCAGCTGAGTTTTAAAAAATAAGTTTACGCCTTTTTTTCAGGTGTTTTGCTTTCTGAATTTTCAGCTTCATCAGGATTCAGTCCGTCTTTAAATTCTCTGATTCCTTTACCCATTCCACGCATCATTTCGGGAATTTTTTTACCGCCAAAAAGCAGAAGCACAACCACAACAATTAAAACTATCTGTGGCCAGCCGATTACTCCGATAAGAATATTTGCAGTCATAACTATTAAATTTTGATGCAAAGATATGTAATAAAATTAAAGTTTTGCATTAAAGATATTAATTTTACATATTATCGTGTATGCGTTAATTACATTTATAATCCGATACCTTTGTGGTTCTTTGTGTCTTTGAGCCTTATTGGCAAAATAACCGAAAAGTAGCCACAAAGGTACTTAGGCTCAAAGAAAATACAAAGAAAAACTTACAAAATAGCATCTTTATGATACTGATTATTTTATTTATACTGGTTCTTATCAGGTTTGCATCGCAAAACTGCATAGAACCAGTTAATACTCGAAAGAAAACAAGTTTGCTTTTTGCAAGCCTGTTTTCTTTCGGTATATAAGCAACTTTTACACGGTTAAAACAGTCAATAATTATGTATCAAATCTTTATAAATCGGACAAAATGAAGAAATCATTACTCTTTTTAGTTTTAATTACCGCATTAATATCTGGCACAGGCAGTTTTGCGCAAAATCAGAATTCACCTGTTAAAAAACAAAAACGTCTTACCCATCAGATGTCTCCCGAAGAGAAGGCTCTTTTTTATACTGTGGGGAAAGGATATGTTGCTACCGATCCTCCGCCCGGAGAGGTCAGGAACATAGCAGAGTTTGATCAAATGGAAGGGGTACTGATAAGATATCCCTTTGGAATTTCTTATGAACTGATTGCTTCAATGTCGGAGAAGACGGTTGTTACTACTATTGTAGAGACTGAGGCAGAGCAGAATATGGTCACCTCACAATATCAGAGCCATAATGTTAATATGGACAATGTGAACTTTCTTCTTGCCGAGTCCGATTCTTATTGGACGCGTGATTATGGTCCCTGGTATATTGCTTATGGCGATGATGAGATAGGGATTGTGGATTTTATTTATAATCGTCCCAACAGACCCCACGATAACGCCATGCCACCTAAAGTAGCTGATTTTCTCGGTATTGAATGGTTTGGGATGGATGTTATACACACAGGCGGAAACTATATGACAATCGGGTATGGTATCTCCTCTTCCACTGAATTGGTCTGGGAAGAAAATCCCACTCTCACACACGAAGAGATAAATCAAAGAATGCATGATTATCTCGGAATTGATAATTATATGGTTGTTCCCGACCCGAATAACACATACATTGACCACATTGACTGTTGGGGGAAATTTCTGGCAACCGATAAGGTGTTGATACGCTCCGTACCCGAATCCCATCCGCAATATGATGAAATTGAAGCAACGGCACAGTTTTATGCAAATCAGGTTTCGGCTTACGGCAACAATTATCGAGTTTACAGGGTTTATACTCCAAACAATGAGCCTTACACAAATTCTCTGATATTGAACAAACGGGTTTTTGTTCCCGTCACGGGTTCATCCTGGGATGATGATGCCATTGCATCATATCAGGAGGCTATGCCGGGCTATGAAATAATAGGTATGACAGGCTCCTGGGAGTCCACGGATGCCCTGCACTGCCGCACAAAAGGTATTGCCGACAGGAATACGCTCTTCATCAAGCACTTTCCGTTACTTGGAGATCAACCGGTTCAAAATGAATATGATATAGAAGCCGAACTGACTGCTTACAGCGGACAACAGATATATGACGATTCGGTAAAAGTTACATATTGGGTTAATGGCGGGACTCACATTGAAATAGTTATGACCCATGAAAGCGGCAAACTTTACACTGCAACTATTCCGGGTGCTCCCGAAGGTTCGGAGATTGCTTATTTCATTCATGCTGCCGACCAATCGGGCAAAAGTATTGACAATCCGTTGATTGGTGAACCCGATCCCTTCAGGTTTTATGTCGGGGAACAGTTCTTCCCTGCCATTGCTCTCGATATTACTCAGATAGATGCGCTTGCTCATCAGGGTGAACAGGATACTGAAGCGTTTAATATAAGTAATACGGGTCAAATTGATTTGAATTATTCTATTACCTGGTCAACTGCTGTTAGTGAAGACTTCGAATATAATGTCCCTGATAGTCCTTCGCAAACATCCTGGAACAGTAACACATACACGGAAGCGGGTTGGACCGACCTCGAAGTCGGCGATGAGGGGGAGATTGCCAACTGGAGAATACAATTCCACTGGCAGACCGACCAATATGCATACGAAAGCACTTTCCTCGTTGAGTCACCTTCGGGAACCCAAAAAACTATATCCTCAGGTCTTTCCTCGGGTGATTATGATATTAGCCTCGACGGATTCAACGGGGAACTGATGCAGGGAACCTGGAAGATCTGGATTACCGACAGCTACGGTGACGGCGGTCATCAGGCAACCGATATAACCGTAATCATTTCGCGAAATGTTGAACTTGCCCAATGGATGACTGTTGAGCCTGTCTCGGGTACGGTAGCTCCGGGTGAGCAAACTGCCGTAGAGGTAACCTGCGATGCTTCTGAACTGGAAATTGGAGAATATGACGGAACTATCTTCTTAACTTCCAATGACCCTGATAATCCCGATATTGAAATTCCGGTTCACTTTACGGTTGATCTCGGAACAGGAATCTCAGGTATTGAAAAGAGCAGTGTTTCCGTTTCCAATTTCCCGAACCCTTTCACGGTATATACAACATTTGAAGTCAATGTCACCGGACAGACGAATGTCATGCTTACGGTTTATGATAATACCGGCAGGAAGATGGAAACTGTCTTCGACGGTGTATTAGACAGCGGAAACCATAAAATAAACTGGAAACCCTCACTTGATGCGGGAGTATATTTATATATCCTGAAAACGGATTACAAAAAGGTTTCCGGTAAGATGATCATTTTGAACTAACCATCGAAAAATGGGGTGAGTCACAAAAAAAGGATAGAGATATCAGGAATTTCTTATTTTCGCATTTTACTATTTAAAGTATTTCTTATGAAAAAGACCATTTACTTTCTGTTTACGTTTGCTTTTCTTTTCTTTTCAGAAGTTTTTGCTCAAAAAGAGTATTCTGTCAGTCTGTCCGGGAAGGAAGAGATACGGACCGTCAGGGTTGAAAAAGGACAAACTCTGTCAGATTTCATTGATGTTGACAAACTCACCGGTAAAAACATGTTTATCAATCCCGGAATTGATCCGGAAGGAGATTTTATGCTTGGTTCCGTATTTTCCACGGACGGCACCAAACTTTTTGTTGTTCACGGTCAAACTTCAAATGTCACTGTTTTTGATTTTGAAACGATGACAGTTATAGATGTTATAGAAGGGCTTAACGGATATCCCGTGGATATTGCCGTAACCGATGACTATGCCATAGTGGGATGCCTTGGCAGTATTATTTATGTCATTGATCTCACGGATTATTCAATAGCTGCCCAGTTTGCATTTTCGGGTGACGGGCAGGCTGTTGTGGTGGAAACATCACCCGACGGCAATTATGCCTACGTTGCTTTTGATGTTTCAAAACAACTTGCAAAGATAGACCTTGTGAATATGGAGATTGCCGCTACCTTTACCGATTTCCCCGTTCATTTAATGACCTTTTCCTGGATCGTGACCGGCGGCAGGTCTTCATTCAAACATTCAAGATTTGTTGTGCTGCCTGATGATGATCTTCTTGTTGCAGGTGACGGCGAAAATTCGGTTATATTTTTCGATGCTGTATCGGGAGGTGTTGCCTATTCCGTTGATGGTATCCCGAGCTGTAACACCGTGGGACTTTCCGGCGACGGTTTAAAAACGATTGCCGTCAGCTACGACTGGAATGCCGGACTTTTAAAGGTTTTCCAAATTGATAATGCAACACATCAGATAACCGGTACAGTTGAGGTAACAGGATATTCTTTAATGACTTACGAAGTAGGTGTGAATTATACGGGTGATAAGGCTTACATCGGAATCAGCAATAATTCTTCGGCACTCATCAGGTTTGAAACATCTGATTTCCTGACTTTCGGTCAAAACTACACTCCATTCTGGATTGGTGTTTCTCCGGACCATAATTATGTTGTTCACGGGCAAAACAGGTTTTCCATTTTTGATTTTGAAAATGAAACTTTCAGTGATCACCTCTGGGGTAACTCTCAAACTTTCGGTGCTGTATCGCCGGTGGAGCTTAAAGTGGCAGGTTACGATCCTTTGAGGTACGAAGGTATATATTTTTACGATTGTACGGACCCCGGTGATATTGATTTCAAAGGAAAGGAGTTGACGGGATCTCCGCCCGAGGGAGATACTCCTTACAGGATAGCTGTTTCTCCGGACGGAACCAAAGCCGTTACCGTAAACGGTATTTCCGAAAACATTTCAATCATTGATATGCAAACCTATACTGTTGATACCATAATTCCTATGGGCGAAAATTGCTGGGAAGTTGCAATTACGCACGATTCGCAATGGGCTGTACTTGGCGGGTATGATATGAATTCCATTAAGATAGTCAATTTGCAAACCTATGAATTTGTTAAATCCGTTACCACCGGACAGAGACCTATGATGCTTCAGATAAGTCCGGATGATAACTATGTTTATGTTGGAAATCTGAAAGGAAACTCGGTCTCCATTGTTCAGCTTGACGGTGAGAACAGCCAGTTGCTGACAACTATACCAACGGGTATAATAGGTGTCAGTTGGGCGGCTTTCGGTGTAAAGAGCGGTGTGGCACTTGACCCCACAGGGCAATATCTGCTTGTGGCTGCAAGCTTTGATGACAAAGTGCAGGTTATAGATGTTGCACAGCAACAGATAGTCGCCGATTTACCTGTAGGCTCTTTTCCCCTGCAAATAGCTTTTGACGAAACCGGTGAATATGCAGTAGTTACAAATATGAACAGCAACAATTTCTCGGTGATTCATGTTGACGGTGCATCATCCTCTGTTGCTGGTACTTATTCAAGTGGAGGTCAAAGACCTATGCGGCTTGCATATAATCCTGTAAGCGGTCTGTTCGGAATAGTGAATTATGACTCCAAAAGTATTGTAAATGTTGATGCTCAAACAGGAGACATAATAAGTACCGATTACTATTCATCATACGGAATACCAATGCAAATAGAATATGATGTTCAGGGTAAGCCGCTGGTGCTTGTTTCAGGCGGTGAAGGTGACCCGTCATTGCTGGTAAAGAATACGGATGAAACGGTGGAACTGCCTGCCACTCCGACATTTTTCAGCTATTGTGAGGAAACAAATACCTCTGCTATTTGCAGCCCGGGTCCCGATTATGTTAGTGTTATTGAGTTTGAACTGAATACTAATCCGCCGGTAGCGGATTTTGAGGCGGATGTAACCACTATTCAGGTTGGCGATTATGTTGAATTTACAGACCTTTCGGAAAACGACCCCACAGACTGGCAATGGAGTTTTGAAGGGGGAACTCCCGGGAGCTCCACAGAACAAAATCCGGTGGTGCAATATCAGGGAGCGGGAACTTTTGATGTATCACTGACAGTAACAAATCCCTATGGTTCGGATACCAAAACGGTACCGGATTACATTACCGCTGATTCACTGACATTCATTGACGGGTACGGGGAGGCATTGAACTTAAAAATATATCCCAATCCCGTATCCGGTATTTTGCATTTTGATGCCGACTGTAGTTCCGGGGATGTGTTTTATGTTTCGGTTTTTGATATGAACGGTAAGCTATTGCTTGCAAAACGTTTTACGGGAATAAGTAATACGCTGGATATGAGTCGTCTGAAGAGCGGAATTTATATTTTTAAAATATCTTTTGCAGATGAAGTTAAGATGTTGAAGATTACAAAAACGGAGTAATTTTGCGATTAAAGATCCGGAAATGAAAGTAAAAGGGAAACATTACCGCACGGTTTGGATGGAAGGCACATCGGTTTTTATGATTGATCAAACATTATTACCTTTTGAGTTTGAAATATTTGAAGCAAAAACCTGTAAAGAGAGTTGTCTGGCAATAAAAACAATGATCACCCGCGGAGCCGGAGCAATAGGTGCTGCTGCAGGTTTTGCAATGGCACAGGCATTTATGGAAGCTCCTGCAAACGGATTTGAAAAGTATGTGCTTGATGCAAAGAAGGAGATTGAGAGCACTCGGCCCACGGCACGGAATCTCTTTTTTGCAGTTGACCGTGTTTTCAGAGCGGGACAGCGTTCCGTTGAAAAAGCGTTACAGGAAGCAAGGGTACTTGCCGATGAAAATATTGAAGAAGCAAGAATGATTGGTGAATTTGGGAATGAGTTGATTGAGGACGGTTTTATGATTGAGACACATTGTAATGCCGGCTGGCTTGGCTTTGTTGATTGGGGCAGTGCCCTGGCGCCCGTTTATTATGCGAAAAATAAAGGGAAAAGCGTTTTTGTTTACGTTGACGAAACCCGTCCGCGGAGTCAGGGTGCAAGGCTTACCGCCTGGGAGTTGAAAAATGAAAATATCGAACATGTGATAATCCCGGATAATGCAGGGGCTTTTTATATGTCGCAGGGAAAAGTGGATATGATGATTACCGGCGCCGATCGCATTGCAGCAAACGGGGATGTGGCAAACAAAATAGGAACACTCGAAAAGGCAATTGTTGCAAAGGAATACGGTGTGCCCTTTTATGTGGCAGCTCCCCTGTCCACTTTCGACAGGGAGTGTATGACGGGTGATGATATTGAAATTGAGCAAAGGGATGAGAAAGAGGTATTGTATCAATCGGGTCCGGACGAAAAAGAGATTTTGAGAAACATATTGGTTTGTAATCCCGGTTCCGCAGCCCTGAATCCCGCATTTGATGTTACACCTGCAAAATATATCACCGGTATCATTACCGAAGAAGGAATTATTAAACCGGATAAAGAGGCAATAAATAAATTTTTTTATTAATTTATAGAATGAGCTTTCTTTTCCGGAATGTATATATTTGCATAATTAATTGAACTGATTCGGATTTGCTGAAGAATTATAAAATATTATTGTTGTTGCTGCTGTTTACTCCTGCTAAAGGGTTTTCGCAAGGTAATAGTGACTGGTCGGTTGATATAGGTCTTACACAAACTTATCCCGGCTTTTTCAACCTCTATAAAGGGTCGGTTGATATGGGAACAGATTACCGTATGAAATTAAAAGGTAATTTGTTTGCCGGTGCCGGTTTTTGGGTTCAGTTTCTTAAATTGAACGGAACACAATCAAAAACGGTTGTTTACAAGCCAAAGCTGAATTTGGAATACCGGTTTGGCGTTTCAAAGAGTTTTGGTATTGTGCCTTCGATTTCGGCCGGATATTCATTTATGAATTTGAAAAATAATGAATACGGCTATTCTTCAACCCGGTCGGGTATTAATATAAGTCCCGGATTAAGATTTGTGTGGAAAACAAAACTCCGGACGGATTTTTATGTTTACGGAAGATATGATTATATAAAACTTGCTAAGGATGAGGAGTTTACCAAACTTGATTATTACAGAAACGTTAATCTCTCAAGTTTTGGAATAGGTGTGATTATAAAGCAAAAAAAATATGGGCAACCTGAAAAATATTAACATATTACTCTTTGTTTTACTTTTTGCAACACTCTCTTGCAATAAAGGTGACGAAACACTTGTTCTCGACGAAGAATATTTGAGTGTTTCGGATATTTCAAGATATTGTACAGGTTCGTGCGATGTGGTATCGGATTGGGAAAACCGGACAGCACTTGTCAAAGGCTATATAAAGGGAGCTGAAAACGATTCTTTGATGCAGGAATTTTATAATAAAAGCCTTTTTTATCTTGAGGATATTCGCAGCGGACTGTCCATTGAGGTTAGAATTACCGGTGATAGGGATGCTATTTTTTCCAAGCTGAATACCGTCCGAAAGACTGCAATGATTTATGTTAAGGGAGTTGCAACACCTGTTACAGCCTACGACGGGGATAAATGTACAAAAGGAATGGTACTGTCAATTGACAATGCGAATTCTGTGAGTCTTGAAAAAAATTGAAAACACCGAGATACTGTTTACAATATTATCAATTAATTTGTTGTGTAAGAATTGTTTGCGTGGGATAAGCAAATTCAAGCTTTTTCTCCGCAAAACGGCTCAGTATATCCAGATTTATTTCCGTTTGAGTTTTAAGAATATCTTCACCTTTGCTGATATAATAAATCAGCAAAATATCGAGAGAGGAGTCGCCGAAATTATTAAAAGCAAGATGAATGGTTTCTTCCGTACTTTTATGTTTGCTGACAATATCCCGGAGAGTATTCATTGCAAGTTGCATATCTTCGGGTGATGTGTCATAAACAAGTCCGAGATTGAGTACTACCTTTCTATTGGGTTCTAACGTAACGTTTTCCACCATACTGTCGGTAAATTTTGCATTGGGAACCGTTACGACCCTTCCCTCCAGCGTTCTTATTTTTGTTGAGCGTATTCCTATCTCCTCCACCGTACCGTCGAAACCTCCTATTTTGATTCTGTCCTTAATTTTAAAAGGTTTATCCGTAAAAATAGTAATTCCGCCAAATATATTTGACACAAGGTCTTTGGCTGCCATAGCCAAAGCCAGACCACCGATACCGAGACCTGCAAGAACAGCTCCCACATCAAATCCGGTATTGTCAAGAGCAATGATAACACCGAGTATCCAAACAATACTTCTCATTGCCTTTTTGAATATCGGAAGTAACTGATCATCAAGGTCGCTTTCGCTCTTTTTTGTTATAGGCTCGAGATACTCTGTTATTAATGCATCTAACAGCCTTGCTATCAGCCAGGTTATAGTAACAATTACAATGAAATAATATCCTTTTATGAATAAATCTTCAAAAGTTTGTCCGAAGGTAAGCCTGTGAAATGCCATCCAAATTCCGAAAAGAACAAGTAGAACAATGGAAGGTTCTTCAACCATATCCACAATTATATCATCAACTTTAGATTTGGATTTGGCAGCAATTTTTTTGACAATTTTATTGATAAACCAGAACAGTATTTTTCCTGCAATCACCGCAGCGATAACAATTGCAAGAGAAAGCAGCCATGATCCTGCTGTATTTCCGTAAAATGTCTTTTCTAAAAAGTCACTCATTTTTCAATATTTTTTTATTGTAAAAAGCGATGCAAAGATAAACTATTATTCATATTTTATAGAGACGACCGGATCATTGGTTGCCGCTTTTATGATATAATAGCTTATCGAAAGCATTCCGACAAAGAAGGCTATCAAACCTGCAAGTAAAAACGACATCCAGGAAAGCGGAATATGATATATGAAGTTCATATTCAGCCAGATGTCAAGTCGCCACCAGGCTATTGGAACAGCAATAATAAATGCTATGAAAATTAGCAGCGCAAACTCCCTGTAAAGCATCAAAAGGATATTGCCCACAGAGGCGCCAAGGACTTTTCTGACACCTATCTCTTTGGTTCTCTGTTCCGCAATAAAAGATGACAGACCCAGAAGTCCGAGCAATGCGATGAAGATTATCAGAATGGCGTTTATTTTAATTATTGTACCGATTTTCATATCGGCTTTGTACATTTCGTCCAAATTGTTTGCCAGAAAATTATAGCTGAAAGGGCTTTTGGTGTTAAATTCATTCCATTTTTGTTCGATGTATGCAAGGGTTTCCTTTTGATTGTCAGGATTTATGCGGCAAGTGAGAAAGTGTCCCGGCTTGTCGTTCAGGAAAAAAATTATGGGTTCTATTTTGTTGTGCAGCGATTTAAAATGAAAGTCTTTAACAACACCGATTACTTTGAGCATACGGCCACCCGTACCGTCACGGTTGAATCCGAAATGTATCTTTTTCCCGAGGGCATCATCTCCCCAACCAAATTTTTTGGCTGCTGTTTCATTTATAATCACAGCTTCGGAAGCATCGGTACCCATATCCTTGCTGAAATCACGTCCCTTTACGATTTTAAGTCCGAAGGTTTTAACAAAATCGTAATCGGTCTGAGCAAGAATAACAGTGAGATTTTCCATCTTATTTTCCTGTTCCACTTTAATAAGCTGTATCCAGTTTATCTGTCCCGGTACGCCTGTAGAGCTTGTGACTGCCGTTATATTAGGATTTTGAAGCAGCTTGTCCTTAAAAAGGGTTACCTTACTTTTAAACGCGGAATCCTGAATCTCCATAATAACGAGGTTATCCTTGTCAAATCCCAAGTCTTTGTTTCTTAAAAATCCTATCTGTTGTGATACAACAAGAGTTCCGATAATCATAAATATGGCAATCACAAACTGTGTTACAACAAGTATTTTGCGAAGTGTTCCGCCTTTTTTCCCTCCTTTACCGGCCGACCCTTTCAAGACTTTAACAGGCTGAAATGATGAAAGGAAAAAAGCGGGATAACTTCCTGATAATAAACCGATGAAGATGGTAACTCCTAATATCTCCAAATATATTAAAGGATTTTTCAAAAGGTTGATGGAAATTGATTTGTTGGCGAGGTTGTTAAAATCGGGTAATACCAGCCATACAAGCAGGAAAGCAATGATCAGGGCAATGATTGACAAAATTAACGATTCACTAAGAAACTGCGTAATAAGCTGACTTTTATATGCTCCCGCAACTTTTCTGATACCTACCTCCTTTGCCCTGCCGGCCGACCTGGCTGTTGCCATATTCATATAATTGATAGCAGCAATTAGAAGGATGAAAACCGCAACGGCAGAGAAAATTAACAGATAAACTTTATTACCGGAAGGCCTCTCGCCTCCAAGCCCTTTCCTGAAATGTGTTTCGGCGAGAGGTGTTGCCATAAGCTCAAAACGGAGATTGTATTTTTCGCCAAGTTCCTTCATATATTTATCATAAAATGCAGGGAATTTGTCAAAGACACCTTCAATCGAAGAGTTCTCCTTGAGAAGAATATAGGTGTAAAGTCCTATCCGCCAAAATTTGGAAGACCGCATACTGTTATATTCATCAACACCTTGGTCTTTGGCTATAGTTGCAATAGAAATAAGAGCGTCAAATTTAAGGTGAGTGTTAGCAGGAATGTCCTCCATCACTCCGGTAATTTTCAGGGAATGGCCGTTAGCAATGGTCAATAGTTTACCCATCGGGTCTTCATTGCCGAAATACTTTTTTGCAATTTTCCGGGTAATGACAATGACATTCGGATCGGTGAGACATTTATCGGGATTACCCTCCAGTAATTTGTATGAAAATATATTAAACACCGAAGAGTCTGCCAGCATAAAATTATCCTCATAATAGGCATTGTCTCCGTGTCTCACCAAGGTATTGCCCATGGCATCAAATCTGACAAAATCCTCCACTTCAGGAAACTCAAGCTTAAAAGCAGGTCCCATCGGGTTTGGAACAACAGCAAACTGATCGGGTTTATTATTTACAACGAATTTCCCTTCAAGCCTGAATATCCTGTCATATTTACTGTTATATTTATCGTATGAAAGTTCATCCTGAACATATAACAATATTACCAGAGCAGTTGCAAGCCCCACCGACAAACCGATAATATTAAGCGCCGAATAGAACTTATTTCTGATAATATTTCGATAAAGACTCTTAAGGAAATTTCTAAACATCTGTCTAAATAATAATTCTCTCAAATTTAAAGTATCGGCTAAAATAGAAAAAAAATTAATGTTCAAATGATGATTTTTTTATACCTTTGCTATCCAAAATGCTTCAGGTTAAACATAAATGATAGATTTACAAGGCTTTAGATTATCGAAAAAAGTTTTAAACCGGAGTTGTTAATTTTGTGTAAAAAGTTAATTTTTTAAAGATTTTGATTATGAAAAGAATTTTATTTTTCATTGCGGCGGGTTTAATGATTTCATCATTGAACAGTTACGGACAAAAAGGTAAAGAGATTATTTTCGGTGCGGGAGGAGCAATTACAAGTGTTTGGATTCAAAACCAGAATTTTTACGGTGAGCCTGAAATTGATTATGCCCCGAAAATGGGTTATGCTTTTAGTTTTAATTTCGGGTATAATTTTACTCCTCATATTTCGGCTATCGGGGAATTCCAATATTCCGGACAGGGACAAAAATATGACGGAAAGCAAAATATCAGCGGAACAAAATATGATACTAAGAGGGATATCAGCCTTCAGTATTTTAACATTCCCGTATTTTTCAAATACTCTTTTGGTTCAGGTGGAACAAAATTCAGATTTATGCTCGGACCTCAGTTTTCATTCTTGAATTCTGCGACACAAACATACACACGTGGCGGAAAGGTTCTCGGAACCGAAAAAACCGACCTGAACGGAAAAGTGTTTAAAACCGATGCCGAAAATATTAAAGATCGCTTTATTAACAGTGACATTAGTATTGCTTTTGATATCGGAGCCGACATCTATCTTTCAAAAAAATTCTTTATCAATGCCGGATTCAGGGCAAATTATGGTTTTAAAGATATCAATGAGGAAGCTTATCGCCTAAACGACCTCGACGGAGAATATTCGCCTTCACACAATGTGTGGGCAGGACTTTATGTCGGCATAAATTATATGCTTGATGTTCAAGGTTACAGCCAAAGGAGTTTCGAGTAAAAGTAAAACAAAAACAATATCGGCCAGGAATATTAGGAGTAGTCAAAACTACTTCCGTCCAGAAACTCACGCAGGATAGAAACCGGAGGGATTTCTTTTTCGGGTACGGGTAAAATATAAGATAAAAATTTTATCAATCTTCTTGCTTCCGAATATTCGGGAGTAATGGGAGGTACTTCTTTTAAAAGAGGTTCGGCCCAGCGTTTCAAAACTCCCAGTTCAAACAGTAATGCGGTGTTGAACATAACATCCGCCTCTTCCTGAAAGGGGAAAATGTGCTTTTCTTCTCCCCTTTTCACACTTGGCCATCGTTGCAGTGTCTCCAAAGCCGAATAATCACGGTAAAGGCTGTCGCGCACCAAACGTCTTATCAGCCTGTTGTCGGTTGTGGGAATACGGTTGTTCGAGTCAATGCTCAGAGGTGTTAAAGCCGACACATAAACTTTGAACTTCCTTTTGCCCGGAATCATTTTTGACACCACCGGATTCAAACCATGAATGCCTTCAACAATAATTATACTGTTCTCTTTCATCTTCATAGTTGTCCCGTCGTAAAACCTCTTACCTTCGTTAAAGGAGAACCTCGGTATCCTTACCTCTTTTCCGTCAAACAGTTCAAGAAGATTTTGGTTAAAAAGCTTTATATCCAGAGCTTCGGGACTTTCAAAGTCATAGTCGCCGTTTTCATCCTTTGGTGTGTACTTTCTGTCTTTAAAGTAGTTATCCATTGAGAGTACGAGGGGTTTGAATCCGACAACCCTTAACTGGACTGACAACCGTTTTGCAAATGTTGTTTTTCCCGACGAAGAGGGACCCGAAATAAAAACCACCCTGACATCTTCTTTTCTGTCGTGAATCATATCGGCAATGCAAGCCAGTTTTTTTTCCTGCAATGCTTCGGAAACCTTTATTATTTCGCTGATCTTTCCGTTTTGAGTAGCCTGATTCAACTGTCCGACATTGGGAACTCCTATGATTTCGACCCACTCTTTAAACTCTCTGAAAATTTCGAAAAGTTTATGTTGAATGGTTACATCTCCGAGTTGTTCCGGATTATCCTTTCTCGGCATAAGCAGGAGCATCCCCTCGTAATATTTTATCAGGTCGAAATGCTTCAGGTATCCCGTGGAGGGAACAAGATAACCGTAGAAATAATTTACAACATCATCAAGTTTATAAACGGAGCTGTAAAACTGACGGCGGGTGCGCATCAATGTGCATTTGTCATCAAGTTTGAATTTCTCAAATATCTCAATAGCCTGTTCGGTGCGTAATTCCTCCCTCTCAAAGGGAATGTCGAGGTCAATTATCTCCTGCATACGTTTCCGTAACTTATTGACAACTTCAGAGTGAGTATCCCGGTTTATGGCAGTTTCCAGCACACAATAGAGGCCGTTGGAAACCGCCTGTTGTATTTTTAACTTATCTTTGGGATAAAGGTCAACAACAGCTTTAAACAACACCATAGATAACGATCTGTAATACATACGTCTGCCGTCGGGATGGCGGTAATCAATAAAGCGTACTGTTTTGGGTTTGTAAATCAGATAATCCAGTTCCTTTAATGTATTGTTAACCATTGCGCCCAAAACAGGATACCCGGTATCTATTTTCTGGTCTTCGATTATATCCAGCAAAGTAGTCCCGAAAGGATAGCTTTTCTCAATTTGTGTGTTTTCACAATATATTTTTATGTCATTAAACCGTCCCATAGTTCAAATCCGGTTGTTAAACGCTGGATAAAATATTTCCGAGGTTTTCAAATTTTTTGTGATAGTCATCCATTGAACGTTTAATAATCTCATGGGCGTCTTCAATACCAAAGACGTCAGTAATTTCAACATCTCGAGGATTACCGGGCAGGTCTTTGTATGTCAGAAAATAATGCTTCAGCCTGTCAATGACCATAGGAGGCAATTCCGAAATATCGTTGTAACCCATATAAACGGCATCATTATTTAAAACCGCTACCAACTTGTCGTCGGATTCATTACCGTCTATCATTCTGAAACCACCGATTGGCTTAGCTCTCACCAGGATGTCGCCATGTGTGATCTCCTTTTCCGTCAAAACGCATATATCCACCGGGTCACCGTCACCTTCTATATCCTTTTTTCCCGATTTTTCCATACAGAATTTTGCCACACTGTCTCCGCTGAATGTTTGTGGAATAAAACCATATAATGCAGGAACAACATTTGAATATTTTTGGGGTCTGTCAATTTTCAGGTATCCCGACTCCTTGTCAACTTCATACTTTACCGTATCCGTCGGAACCATTTCAATGTAGCACGTAATAACTTCGGGGGTTTCTTTTCCGATATCCACACCATGCCATGGATGTGATTTGTATCTCAGTCCCATCAGCCTTCCGATGGGGTCCATTAATCTGTTTGAGGCCATACTAAAACGAATTTTGAAATTAAATATTCGGCGAAATTACGCTATTTTTCTCTGTTATACTGAAAAGTATAAACTTTTCAATTTTTTTTTTGATTTAATTACCTGAATTATAGCAAATATACCTCGAAGAAATTTTCATTTTCGTTCAGCATCAGTTTAAAAAAATTGAATGTTTAATAATAGATAACTTCACACCCGGGTTTGGCAGCTTTGAATTTATTCACCGCTTTGGATGAAATTCTTGTATTAAAACATTTCAGGTTTTCCAGTGAAGGCAGTTTTAACAACGGCTTCAGCGATTTAACCTGTGTGTTGTTTATCTCAATTTGTTTCAGTCCGGACAAATTCATTAACGGCTTTAATGATTTTATCTGTGTGCCCGAACATATCAGAACGGTAAGGTTGGTGAGCCACGACACCGGACTTAGGTCTGACACGGGTGTTCCTTCGATGTTCAGATAGCGAATACTTTTTATTTCGGTCAGGGGTGTCAAATCGCTGACAGGATCTTGTTTGCAGGTTAGTTTTTCGAGTTTGGTCATTCCTGCCAAAGGCGACAAGTCGTCAACAGCCGTTGATTCAAGTGTAAGACTTTTGAGACCGGCAAGCTCCTTAACAGGTGTTAAGTCTTTTATTTGCATATTGTTTTCGATGATAAGAGAATCAATAAACAAAATTCTGTGCAGTTGATCTTCGGAAGGAGGTGAATCAACCTTGAATTGTGAAGAAAACACCTGTTGCCACTGTGCATGTAAATCATTCCACCACTCCGTTAGTTCCGATGTTTTATAAATTACCAGGCAACCGGGATGTTTTTCCGTAAAAGCAAAGGCTTGTTTGTCTGTTATCATTGTGTGGTCGGCATATATCAGTTTGATGTCGTGCAAATCTTCCAAAGGGTCAAGATTGTCAATAGCCGTACTGTCAATATTCAGTATCTTCAGTTTTTTTAATCCTTTCAAAAAGCCGAGGTCTTTGACTTCCGTGTTTGCCGCATTCAGTTCTTCAAGTTCCGGACAGTTGGAGATATATTCAAAGTCAGTTGCTTTGGTTGAAGAGATATTGAGTTTTTTCAGATTAAAAAGATTTCTAAGAGGACGCAGGTTTTTTATCTCTTTATTTCCCGAAACATCCAACTCCGTGGCTTTTATGAGCTGGTGCAACTCCTCTCTTGTCGGATTGTCGCCGATATCGGCAAGTTTCATTATAATGTCTTTCCATGCCTGATCCAGTTCCTGCCAGTTTTTCATCAGTTCCTCCGACTCAAAGATTACGGTACATCCGGGATGCTTACGCATAAAATCAAGGGTTTCATCCTTTGTTATTTCGGTATTATCACAATAAACATATTTCAGATTTTGCAGGTCCGAAATTGCACTCAGTCCGGCAACTCCGGTGTTGCTGATATGGAGTATTTCCAGTTTTTTCAAATTTCCGAGCGGTTCAATCGAGTCAACCGGTGTATTGCTGCAATTCAGTCGCTCGAGATTTATGAGGTTTGAAATGGGTGTCAGGTCTCTTACCAGGCTTCCCGAAATATCAAGTTCTTCAAGTAGCGTTAAATCTGACAGAGGATCAAGATCGTAAACTTTTGAGTCGCTGCAGTCAAGGGTTTTAAGGTTTACGAAGTCTTCCACAAAGGAAAGGTCGGTAACCCTGTTTCCTGCAAACCAGAGTTTTTCAAGGTGAATGAAATTGCTGATAACATCCATATCCCGAATAAGTGTATAACTGCAATTCAGATTTTTTATCCTGGTCGAGTATTGCAAAGGCGAAATATCCGATACCGGTGTTTGCATACAGTTCAGGGCTGTAAGTTCGTTCAGGTTGCGAAGCGGGGTTACATCGGTGATAAGTGTGTTTGAGCAGTTTATATCCTGTAATCGTGTCAGTTTGCTTAGTGGTTTAAGCGACCTGATTTCATTGTTTCCGGAAACATCAATTTCCGTTTGGTTAAGAATACCGTTAATCTTTGCAAAGATTTTTTTCGTGTCGTATTTCACCGTATCATAACCTAATATCATATTTGAATTGCTCTTCTTTTCTTCGGGGATTTCAATTTTATAATCTTTGGTTGAATCGCTCACAAAGTTTGCATACTTGTCGGCTATGACTATAACACTATCCTGAAACCAAATAATGTCGGAAAGGTTAATACTGTCCGTTATTGCTATGTTTTGGCCGAAAATATTACGCCATTCGGGAACCAGTGAATTCCACCAGTTGATTACGTTCTCCTTTTCGTTCAATTTGTTGGTATATATACTTGCTATCTTCATACTGCTCTGTGCAATATCAAGATTAACCTCCATATATCTGACCTGTTTCCAGTTAACAGTGTCGTTATTAACTGTAATACCGTCAAGGATGCGATTGAAGGTAACAAGAAAATAGTGTTCATTGTTTTCGTTGACAAAATGTTCGGTATTGGTTACAATAAACCGGAATTTCACACTTTTAAAAAAGAATATGATATCCTTTAAATATGCCTGTACATTTTTATAAACCGGCACATCTCTGTTTTGGTCAAGATCATCTTCAATCTGAACCTGATTGTCAACAAAAATTTTAAGATAGCTGTCATTTACGATTATCTCTTTTTCTTTGGCAGGCTGCGTAGGGTCGCCGAGGAAGTTAAAAGTACCCTGAAGATAACTTACCAGTTGCGTAACCTGTTTCTCATATTGTTTTAACGATTCGGGAGATAGGTCGGAATCTTCACTGTTTTTTTGTGCAAACAGGTTTGGTGTTCCCAAAATGAGAATTGCCGTAAATAGTAATAACAGCAGATGTAAGTATGCTTTTTTCACGGTAAATAAAATTTAATTAATTCTTCTTTTTCTTTCTCACTTATCCTATAGAGTTTTGTAATCAGCCATCCCGAATTCTTGCCTGCACGGTTAACAAAAGAGACTTCAAAATACCAGCCGTCAATCTGGAAAAAGTGAAACTTCAATGACCCTGAACTCACAAATTTCATATCACCCTGTTTTACCTCATAGAACAGAAGGGTCAGATAATCGGGATGATAATCTTTATGTGCATAATACTCAATATATTTGGGATTGTCGAAAACCTTGTGAATATTCATAAAATCAAGTTCGTGGCTCATAGGATGCAGAAACGCCTTTTCTGCTTTATCCTTATCGCCCTGAAAAAAATTTTTAAGAAATTCGGAAAAATAGACATTTGTCAATACCCATTTATATCCGAGATTCTCCTGCTCAAGTTTTAGAAACAAGAGCAGATTTTTATCTGCGTTGTGAAAATTGAATATCGCAGAAAGTTCGGCAAACCAGTCATTACTGTGAAAATCCAAAAATACAGGATTTTTTGTATTACTAACCGTGGCAATGAACTCCTTTTTAAGTTCATCGTCAATCTGAGTGCTTTGTTTGTCAAAGAGCATTTTAAGATATACCGACCTGAAAGCATTGTCGCGATAGAGGCTGTCGCCGGGATAATACCTGTTTCCGAAACGGTCTTCCTCATTATTGAATCGTCTGAAAAATTGATTGACCTGTTTAGTCTGAGCATATAAATTTGTTTCATCGCCGGTTAAGGAACCAAGTTTTTGAGAAAAACCGGAATTTAATGTGATTATAAGAAAGGAAAACAGGAGGGCAGATGATATTTTACTAAAAGTTGACTTCAAAATAAATTCAAATTTAAGGAAAAGCCACCCGGAACAAGATTCCGGATGGCGAATTATTTATTAACTTATGAACTTTACGGCTTAGCCGTCTCTTTGACACGTATATCGCCAAGCATCACGTCCCAGAAACCAATGAGGCGACCGCCTATCTGAGTCTCTTTACGTTTGACATATACG
>JALSSR010000301.1 GCA_026984135.1 Bacteroidales bacterium | reverse complement strand
AAAAAACAAATAAAAAGGGTTTCATTCAGGTTACATCAAGAAAAAAAAGGGTTTCATTCAGGTATCATTTTAAAATAAATTATACTGAAATACAGGGATTTAAATCTAAATTATAAAATCTCAACAATTTAGGATTTTCATTTTGGTTATATGAAGAAATGTATATACTTTTATGCAAAATTTCAAGGTAATACAAATGAAGTACTTCCCGATTATTATTATTTTCTACTCCATAGCAGCTATTTCGCAGGAAACAGGCATTAACGATTTAAAAAGTATATTGAAAAAAACGAATAACGACAGTATCAAAATAAAAACCTGTCTTGATATTGCCTATTCCTATATCTACACTAAAACGGACAGCACATTTTACTATTGCGAACTGGCAAAATCACTGGCGGAAAAGAGTGATAACAAGATTGAGAAAGCAAATGCCATAAACATAGAAGCCATAGCCTATTTGAGCCTTGGCAAATACGGAAATACAATTACATTTGCAAAGCAGGCAATATCCATAGCAGAGGAATTAAGCAAAGAAGTGCGTGAATCGTCTCCGGTCAAACAGCGCTTGATAGTTTATTACAATACGCTTGCCAATGCTTTCAATATGCTATCCAACTATTCCGCCGCAATTGAAAACTACCTTATTGCAGCCCGTTATGCCGAAAGCATACAGGCAGATTATTATCTTTCGGTTATTTATGGAAATATCGGAATGGTTTATAACGAGTGGGATAATCTAAAACTCTCAATGGAGTATTATCGCAAAACGCTTTCGCTTGCCAGTAAAACGGATAACGAAAGCCAAGTTGCTACCTGCTTTATAAATATGGGAGCGGCATATTTCGACCATAAACAATACGATTCGGCTTATTACTATTATGTGAAAGCTTTACCTCTTTTACGTTCACTGGACAGAAATGATATTTTGATTACGGCACAGATAAATCTTGCGCAAATATACACTGTGAAAAAGCAATTTTCAGAAGCCGGAAAGAAGTTGCAGCAGGTTTTTGAAATTATCCAAAGTTCGGATTTTGCGAGAAGCAAAATTTACTATTATAATGCGCTTGCCGAATTGCAATATGCCAAAGGTGAAAAACGGAAATCTATGGCAACTTATCAAAAAGCATTTTCGGTAGCCGATTCCATTGGAGAAAAAACGATGATGCGAAAAATTCTCGGTATTTTGTCGGAAAAAAATGCAGAAGCCGGAGATTATAAAACAGCATACCTGAATAGTCAGCTCTACCGCCAAATAAACGATAGTATCTATTCGGAGGAAAGCACCCGCAAAATAGCGGAGATGCAAGCGATTTTCGACCTCGAAAAAAGCAATCTTGAAATAAAACAACTGAAAGAAATACAAAGCTCCGATAGAAAAATCAAAACTTTGTTGCTGGCATTGATATTCGCGCTTGTAATAGCATTTGTCATCATTTTGTACGGTGTGGTACAAAAAAGGAAAAGGATAAAGGCGGAAAAAGAATTGCTAAGGTCGGAGAATGAGAAAATTGATAAAGAGTTGCAATATCAAAGCCGGCAATTGGCTTCACAGGCACTTATGATGATGCAAAAAAACAATTTGTTGAGAGATTTGCAAAAGTCGGTTGAAGAAGTTTACAAAATAAAGGATGCCGATGAAATGAAAGGACATTTGCAAAAATTAAAAAGACAAATACTAAGAAGTTTGCGGTCGGAAAAGGATTGGGAAGTTTTTAAAATGTATTTTGAACAGGTCAATAAGACATTTTTTGACAAATTAACACGATTGGCACCCGGTCTTAATCAATATGATAAACGTATCGCCTCACTGATAAAACTGAGACTGAACATCAAAGAAAGCGCTTCGGTGTTGAATCTCTCGCCGCAAAGCGTCAAAGGAGCAAGACACCGTCTGAGAAAGAAACTGGGATTAAGCAGTAGCGACGATCTTACGGAATTTATCGGCAATATTGAATAGTTAAGGTTAAAAATCCAAACTAAGACTGAAATAGAAAATAGCGGGCAACACCACCAGGTCTTCCACACCCCAGGCAACATCGGCGCGCAGGAAATAACCGAGAAGGCGTGTTCTGGCTCCGAAGCCGAAACCTCCGACAATGGGGTCTTTTTGTACTCTGACGGTGATTCTCATAGGATTCTGCTCGATAATTTTTGTGTACAGGAAATTTTCATCCGAATATGGATGCAATCCTGTCCAGGCGGTACCCACATCTCCGAAACCCACAATCTGGAAATTATTCAGGAAGTCGGACTTGATGGGGCGGTTTGCAAGATATCTGAAAACAGGTAACCGCAGTTCGCTGTTAAAAACGGCAAAACTGTTTCCGTTTCTTATATTTTGAGTAAATCCGCGCAGGTTGGTAGCCAAAGTCTGATATGCATAGTTCTGAGAGTAATCAATGGGCGTGGTAACATTAAACTTCGGCCATAGCCAGTTGTCAACTCCTCCCATATAATAAATCAACCTGTTATTCCCGAAAGAGGTACTGATTGCAAAACGGTTTGCCCATATCAGAGTACGATGTATCCTTTGATAATTTCTGTAATCAAAACCAAGCACCACCAGATTATTTGCCTGTCTGTCAACCAGTTGATAATATTCTCCGAATATTTTATAACGCGTTCCCTGATAGAGGTTCAGTCCCAGACTTTTCGTGTTGTCGAAAACGAATTCACCTTTAAAACCCGCCCAATTTCTATATTCGTTAGGCTTTGCCAGATTAAGTACATCTGTTGACATATGAACACCCATATCATTTCTGTATGAAAGAGTTCCCTTAACGGCAGCCACTCTGCTAAACGGCCAGGTTACCTTATAAAACAGTTCGTGAGAATATATCCTGAACACCTCCCATCCGTTATAATTTTCAAAGGAGTTCCTGTGAAAAACGATCTCTCTGTCCAGCCGTTTTTTTAAATTGGTATAACTAAACAGGTATTCATTATTAATCAGATTCAGATTCAACCGTACACCACCGGTAATCCTGTAATCCTCCATCAAATCCATAACACCGACCTTTAAAAGAGCGTTAAATCCGGGATTAAGGTATATAGGAGATGTACCGCCGGAAAAAGGCTGATACATTTGATTAAGATAAGAAAAATCAACCTGAGTTACAACCTGACTCAGAAAATATTCCACATTGTAATTCAACCTTTTTGCCGGCTCCTCCCGGTCACCGAGATGCTGCCCCGGAAGTGCCACCTTGATATTCCCTCCTGTATAATCGGTTGTATCCTTAGCTGCATATCCCTGTTTATCAAACTTATAGTTATTAATATCAAACCCGGAGGAAACAGAATCATTATTCCGAATTTCCTTCATTGCCTCACTCAATTTTACAGTATGGAACCCTTTTCTCTTTTTCTTTCCGGGCAAAACCGTTCCCTTTTCTCCGGATATAGTCCTTACACCCGAAACATTTACCAACTGATCCATAAATACGGTATTCTTAAGACTCACAGGCTTCAGGTCTTCCGGAGGCACCTGATCAAGAACCTGCATAATATATTTTTTGTCTTTGTAAATAATCTGACCATATTTATAGATTCCGGGAACCACATCCTGATCCAAAATGTTTCTTGAATAATCCGTAATCGGAAAATATCTTGTAAAATAACGATAATGTGTTGTAGTGTCAACAAAACTTATAGTGCTGTCGAACTCGCCAATATACCTGTTATAAATACCGTTTTCATCACTCAGGAAGGTTATAAAACCCCTGTCATATTCCATCGCTTTTATTTCATTGGCAAGTGGTGTTTTTGTAACCCTGCGCAAGAGATTACCCTTTTTCTTGAGATCATAAAGAAAGAGGTCGTACCGTTGCTGGGTATTCCCGGGTTTATACTTCTTTTCAAAACGGATTGTATCATTATTTCTGTTTGAACTCCAGACTATTTCCGTTGAGTTTTTAATAAATCTCGGATAAAGGTCATCATAATAATCCTTGGTTATTTGTCGGAACGAATTTGATGCAATATTATAAATGAAGATGTCGGAATTTCCCCGTTGAACTGCCGACATAACAAAATCACTTCCCTCATCCGAATAAGAAAAGTCAAGCACTTTTTCAAACTGATACAGTATAACACTCTCAAATTTCTTTTCTGCGACATAATAGGAATAAAGCCAGGTTTCTCCTTTTCGTTCAACAATTATCGAAAGCACACTGCTCATCGGATGCCAGGCCAGCAACGGGTATGAATAGTCCACCATTTCATCAAGCCTGAATCCCGCCTTCATTATTTTTTTTACTTTTCCCGTTTGAAGATTTTTCAGAAACACCTTATACTGTCCCGACTGATTTGTTGTGTAAGCTGCATATTTGCCGTCAGGACTAAGGCGTAATCTGCTATAAACGGTATTTGACTTAATTCTTTTCAAAATGGATTCATCAGGTATTTCATCACCGTTATCAGTTAAAGAATAACGCGCTTTGTAATAAGCAGTAGCATCATTAACAAGATCGGAAAACGATTTTCCGAGAACGTACAGAAAGCCGCTTTCAAGCCGGCGGCTAACCTTTGCCATATATATGATATTTGAAATTGTAGAACTGCCGTATTTTTCCGAAATAAAATTCCAGAAAGCATGTCCTGCAACGGTTGCCTGTTCTCCCGTAAGCTGATTAAACTTTGCAAATTCACCTGACAAAATACCGTCTTTCACACGGTTATCAATGTCTGTATTCCAATCTTCGGAAATGTAAGAGACAAGTCCGTTCATATACCAGTCAGGAAAGGGAAAAAGAGATGTATTCTTGATTTGCGCACCAACGGATGTACCGTAAAGAAGCTGATTGACAATAACCTGCGCAAGACCTGATTTAATCTGTTTATCAAAATTTTTATGATCGCCATCAAAATATAAAAGTATCTTTTTCCCGATTATCTGTGTAACGCCACCGGTGTTATATGAGGCATCTTCAAGTAATCCGATATTGCTTTGTTGCAGGTCGCTGTAGGTATTAAAAATGATGAACTGCATCTTGTCGTCAATACCTGTATCAAGCCTGTCCTCAATCTCACTCAGATTCTCCTTGACATATTTCGCAGTATAAATGGCAAGTTTCTTACCCCCGAGATAGAAATAGATATCATAATTGTCAAACTTATAGTATGTCCAGAAAAACTCCTTGTATTGCACTCTGTTTTTCCCGAAGGTCATTTGTGAACCATTGTAGAACTGCGAATAAAGGCCTGAAGGAATAGTAAAAAACAGGGAAATCAGGAGTATAACCCTGATAATAAGAATACCCGATTTTTTGTTGTAAACCTTATTCATATATCGCCAAAAATATAGCCTGCTAAAATAACAAGAATTTTTGATTTCTATTATACGGAAACGAATAAAGTTTGGATTCCGGAATTTAATCCAGTTTCAAAACCGCCATAAAGGCCTGTTGCGGCACCTCCACGTTTCCTACCTGACGCATACGCTTTTTACCTTTCTTTTGTTTCTCAAGAAGTTTTCGTTTTCGGGTTATATCGCCTCCGTAGCATTTTGCAGTAACATCTTTCCTTACGGCTTTCACGGTTTCTCTTGCAATTATCTTTGTCCCTATGGCAGCTTGTATTGCAATGTCGAACTGCTGACGTGGTATAAGTTCTTTGAGTTTTTCACACATCCTGCGCCCAAAACTGTAAGCATGGTCAACATGGATCAGAGTGGAAAGAGCGTCAACTTTCTCACCGTTTAATAATATATCAAGCTTAATTAGCTTTGCCGGTTTAAATCCTGTTTGATAATAATCGAAAGATGCATAACCCTTTGAGATGCTTTTCAGTCTGTCGTAAAAATCGAAAACGATCTCACTCAGCGGCATTTCAAAAGTTATCTCTACCCTGTCGGTGCCGATATATACCTGATTTGTCAATGTGCCTCTTTTATCAATACAAAGTTTCATTATAGAACCGATGTACTCCGATTTTGTAATTATCTGGGCTTTTATGTAAGGCTCCTCAATATGGTCAATATACTTCTGTTCAGGCATACCGGAAGGATTATGAACTTCAACCTTTTCTCCCTTAGACTTGTAAACGATGAACGATACGTTGGGAACCGTTGTAATAACATCCATATCAAACTCACGGTCAAGGCGCTCCTGAACTATCTCCATATGCAACAGTCCGAGGAATCCGCATCTGAACCCGAAACCAAGGGCAGCGGAAGATTCCGGCACAAAAGTCAGAGAAGCATCGTTAAGTTGCAGTTTTTCAAGCGAAGCTCTCAAATCCTCATAGTCATCGGCATCAATAGGGTATATTCCCGCGAACACCATCGGCTTAACATCTTCAAAACCATCTATTGCCTTTTCAGTGGGATTGGAAACATGAGTAATCGTATCGCCTACTTTCACCTCTTTTGATGTTTTTATTCCTGAGATAATATAACCCACATCTCCAGCACGAAGTTCGTTACGAGGCTCCATTTCCAACTTCAGAACACCAATCTCGTCGGCATTATACTCCTTACCCGTGTTAACAAACTTAACGAAATCGCCCTTTTTCAGAGTACCGTTAAGAATTCTGAAGTAAGCAATAATTCCGCGATAGGAGTTAAAAACGGAATCAAAGATAAGAGCTTGGAGCGGAGCCTCAGGGTCTCCCTTGGGAGGGGGCACCTTTCCAACAATCTCTTCCAGAATGCGGTCAACACCATATCCGGTCTTGCCGCTTGCCTCAATGATATCGTCCCTGTCGCAACCAAGCAAGTCAACTATCTGGTCTTTAACCTCTTCGGGCATAGCGGCTTCAAGATCCATTTTATTAAGAACCGGGATTATCTCCAGATCATTCTCAATTGCCAGATAGAGGTTTGAGATGGTCTGAGCCTGTATTCCCTGTGTGGCATCAACTATCAACAATGCGCCTTCACAGGCTGCAATTGACCTTGAAACTTCATAGGAAAAATCAACATGCCCGGGAGT
The DNA here is from genome assembly GCA_026984135.1 of Bacteroidales bacterium. Lineage (GTDB taxonomy): Bacteria > Bacteroidota > Bacteroidia > Bacteroidales > JAADJA01 > JAADJA01. The sequence goes on along the minus strand of JALSSR010000301.1, from coordinate 20,245 downwards.
ATCAATGAGATTAAGAATATATTTTTCTCCTTCATGCTCATACTCCATTTGTATGGCGTGACTTTTAATTGTAATCCCTCTTTCTCGTTCCAGCTCCATATCGTCAAGCACCTGCGCTTGCAAGTCACGCTCCGTAATCGTTCCGGTAAATTCAAGCAAGCGATCGGCAAGTGTACTTTTGCCATGATCAATGTGCGCTATTATGGAAAAGTTTCTAATGTTTTTCATCGGTGCAAAAATAGGTAATATTCATATACTAATGAAACCTCTGCCTATCTATCTGTCTCTATCTCCATCCTATCTCTATTTCTGCAACATTAAAACGGCTAAAGGACTGATATATAATGAGAAGATTAACCATTGTTTTCCAACCTTTCAGTTCGCCGCCGCACGAGCTTGCCTCGAATTGAAAGGTTTGTCGGCCTGCATCCAACGGATGCGAATTCAGCGGATGACTTGCCATTGCTTAGGCCTTGTGCGCAGTCATCCGTTGAATTGCCCGCTTGCGCAGTCATCCGTTGAATTGCCCGCTTGTGCGCAGTCATCCGTTGAATAGCGGCTGCTACAGTATTACTACCTTTTCGGAATGCAGGCATTGGTGGTTCGAAGATAAGACTTCAACCGAATAAACTCCCGACGGTAAGTTATCTGTTCTTAACTTTATTTTTTTTGAATTCATACCGGTTGTCAAAACCGTTTTACCGTTCATATCTTTTATTTTCACAGTAAGCTCGCCGGATTTTTCTCCCACTTCAACCGTTATCACTCCGTTTGAGGGATTCGGATACACAAAAACAGCGGATAATATATCGGGTTCGTCCACCGAATTGGGGTTCGACAACATAAGGATAGTTCCATTGTCACCTACGGCAATCCCCGAATTTTCATTAAGAATAAACACATCATTCAAATTCTCGGTTGTACCTGAGTTTTGCAAGGTCCAGCCAAGCAAATAGTTATCCATATAAATTATTGTACCGGAATCACCTACCGCCCAAATTTTATTTGTTCCGGGAGCGCCCCAAACACCATTCAAATCGGCTGTAACGTTTGTATTCAAAATGATATGTTGAGACCAACTATTGATAGTGAAAAACGCACTTCCGTCGTCACCGACCACAACTCCAAACTGCTCGCCGAAATTATAAATTGAATTAAGATTTATCAAAGGAAAGGAGACATCCATTGCCCAGGTTGCCCCTCCATCATTGGTTGAGTAAAATGTCCCATCCGTACCAACGAGATTTCCGACAGTGTCATTCCTGAAATTAGCATCATAAAAAACAGACTCTAGAATGTGGGAATAACTTGACGGATACCAATTTTGTCCGCCATCATCAGTATAATAGCATTCATTTGAATTAAAATAGCTTCCGGCAACAACTCCTGTAATACTATTGTAAAATGAGATGCAATTTGCTTCAGAAAGATTGACAATCGAAACCAATTGCCAGTTTTCTCCTCCGTCATTAGTTGTAAATACCACAACACTATCGGCAGAACTAACAATTGCACCATTAACATTATCGGAGAAAGAGACACTTTGGAAACTATATTCCGGAAAGGTTACATCATTCCAGGTTTCTCCGCCGTCGGTTGACCTGATTATCGTACCCTCATCGGAAACAATAATAATCAAACCCGAGTCGGTCATCCAGGCTGATGTTAAGTTTTCGGTAACCGGCGATTGGATACTTACCCATTCGACCTGGGAAAAAAGGTGGAATACCGAAAAAATCAAAATCGAAGATAAAATTGCTTTTGTTTTCATTTTGAGAGATTTAGGTTCATAAAAAAATTTTTTAATCTTCAAAAATACAAAATTCGGGGGTATGAAATCAAGTATTTGGATGAAAAAATGTTCAACATATTTAAAATGACGGTATCTTTGCAATAAAAAAAAGTATGTTTCAGGTATTTGTAATAACATCGATTCTTGTTCTTATATCGTTTTTGATACTTGGATTCAATATTTTTTTTACGAAAAAGGGCAAGTTTCCCGAGACACGTATCGGACACAATAAGGCTCTGAGAAAAAAAGGAATATATTGTCCGCGTACTCTTGACACACTCGACAGGAAGGCTTGTCAGGCTTGTGAGTACTTCACAATGCTGAAAGAGATTAACAAGGAACCCGAATGTTTGGCTCCTGTTGAGACTAAAACTAACTAACATTAAAACAATCATTAAAATTTTTTGTTATATTTTGACACATAGTTTTAAAATAGAATTAATTCAAATTATTAATTAACAATTAAAATCAAACCAAATGAAAAAGTTAATCATTCTTTCAATCGTTTTGTTAAGCACATCATTGGCTTACACGCAGATTGCCATCAATAAGGACGGCAGTGATCCACTTCCCGGCTCCATCCTTCATGTAAAAGGAAACGGAGTGAATGCTCTTTATATTGATTATAACGACGGATTTGTGGGATTGAACAACATCTATCCTCATTACAGACTTCACCTGCTCGAATCGGTAACAGACACTAAACAATACGGTGCCGTTTTTGAAGTTACGGGCGGAACAACCAATACTGAAAAGTATGCAGGTGTTTACAGTTATATCAATGGCACAGGTGGTACCAACCGTGCATACGAAGGTCTCTCTTACGGTGCAAATCCCAACTCTTATAACATCGGTGTTTCCGGATTTGCCAAGAACGCCAAGTATAACTTCGGTATTCAGGGTATGTCGTCAGATGTTAACACAAACAGTTCCGGCCTAAACTACGGTGGTATTTTTGAAGCCGACAATGCCGATTATTTCAATGTTGGTGTATATGCAAAAGGACACAGCGGCGGAAGCTGGAATTTTGGAGTTTATGCAGTTGCAAATGAGAATAATTCTACTTTGGATTACAATTATGCCGTGTATGCAGATGCGTCAAACTCATCACCCGGGACGGGTACATACTGGGCAGGTTATTTCAATGGAAACACGAATGTTAACGGTTCCATATATCAGAACGGTTCGGTCTTGCATGCAAAAAGTGTTGCACCCCTCTTTAATGCATCTGAAAAGGTTATGACTTTTAAACCGATTTCAATTGTAAACGATAAAAACGAGACTTCTTATGGATTTGATGCAGAGGCAATGAAGGAAAGTGCTCCCGAAATGGTCAAAGAGGTGACGACCCCTGCTGATCCGAAAGATAAAACTTCCGAAGCAGTAACATCTACAAGTGTTAACATCACTGCAATGCTTCCCGTTTTAACAAAGGCATTACAGGAGTTGAATGAAAAAGTTGAAAAGCTTGAAGCAGAGAATAATGCTTTAAAAGCAGAGGTCAACAAACTCAAGGAAAGCAAATAGTTCCTTTTAAACATACTTAAATATTTAATTTGTTGATTTAAAGCTATTTATTATGAAAATATCAAAATTTCTATATACGGCATTATTCCTGACGGCTCTGATACAATTAAGTTTCGGGCAGGGGATGAAAGTAAAGCCGGGTACGAGTGTTATAATTAACAACAGTACTACGCTCAAAGTTGCCGGTGGCGGTGATATGACGGTTGAGGACAACCAAAACTATTCTCCCTCCCTTGTGGAAAGGGGCAGCCTTGCATTTACCGGAGGCGGCACACTTGAAGTTCAGCAATATCTTGAAAAAAGCCAGTGGCACATCATCTCGTCCCCTATGATAAGTCAAACCGTTGAACCTTATACGGGAATGTATCTTTATTCTTATGATGAAACGTCGGACACCTGGCAAAACCTAACTCAGCTTACCGACCCTCTGAATGCGGGTGAAGGTTATTTTGTTTGGCCGGTATCGGGAAATCCCGACGTTGTTACTTTCAGCGGAACCGCTAATCAGTCGGATGTGAATGTAACGCTTACAGTCACTCCTTCAACAAACAACTCGGGCTGGAACCTGATAGGAAATCCGTTTCCGTGCGTTGTTGACTGGAATGGGAATGCCGACTGGAATCTCAACAATGTTAGCTCAACTATTTATCTGTACGATTATGCTGCGGGTAACTACAAGACCTGGAATTTTAATACCGGAACGGGCACTAACGGAAAAACAAACGGTTATATAGCTGCTACACAGGGGTTCTGGGTAAGAACAAGCGATACGATTGGAAGTCAATCTTCTTACAGCCTCACAATGCCTCAGTCACAAAGAGTCGCAAGTCCTTCAACCGAGTTTTACAAATCGGGAAATACAGAGGAGAACATACTTAGAATCACTGTTAAAAATGAGACATATTCCGATGAATGTGTTATTGCTTTCAATACGGAATCAACCGACGGTTTTGATAATGACTTTGATGCATATAAACTTTTTACAAAGGTATCGTCACCGAAACTTTATACAACAACCGGAGATACAAAGCTGGCTGTCAACTTCATGACTTCCGTCGAAAATCACGAAACAACGGCAGTTGGATTCCTCGGCGGGAATGACGGTGTATTTACTTTAAACGTTAACGGGATTGAAAGTTTTTCTGCCGGCATTCCCATTTATCTTGAAGATAAAAAAGACGGAGTTTTCCAAAATTTGAGGGAAAATAACGAATACACATTCACATCAACTGTTTCGGATGATCAGGACAGATTTGTCATTCACTTTGCAAACCCGCTGAGTGTTGATGATCCGGCAGGAATTATGGAAGGCTTAAGAATCTACAGTTGGCAGAATTCGGTTATTGTGGATGCTCCCGCAGATTTTTCGGGAACAGTGGAAATTTACGACTTGCCCGGGAAGATGATAATTTCGTCACAAATATCAGAAGGAAAAAATACTATTTCTGTTAATTCCGCAAAGGGATACTACATAGTAAAAGTTATGGGTACCAAAGGAATAAAAACGGGAAAAGTTTATATCAGATAGTCACTAAATATAAGAAATATAATTAATTAGGCTTACCTGTCGTGTCAAAACCGATTGAATTTCGGGCGACACGACAGGTTAATTTTCTGCTATACTTTACTTGTACGGGTTCAAAAACAATCTTCACGGTCATAACTAAAAAAAACTGCCTCGACCCAAAAAGTCATTGACAAAACTATCTTTTCAATAATCCCGCAATCTTCAATTTTCCAAGATAGAGTACATGATACAATGCAGGCACAATAATCAGAGTGAGGAATGTAGCGAATGACAATCCGAAAATGACTGTCCATGCGAACGGTCCCCAGAAACTTGCCATATCACCTCCGAAATATATTTGGGGGTCAAAATGTGACAGCAACCCTTGAAAATCAATATTCAATCCCACCGCCATCGGCATAAGCCCGAGGATTGTAGTTATTGCGGTAAGTAATACGGGACGCAATCTTGTCTTACCGGCTTTCACGATGCACTCTTTAGAATCATCAGCAGAAAGATTTGCATTTTCAGCTACACCAAGTTCATTTTTCCTCCTCAGTTTTGTGAGGTTAATAAAATCAATAAGCACAATCGCATTATTGACCACAACTCCGGCAAGCGACACAATTCCGATTCCGGTAAGAATAACACTCAAATCCATATTAAAAGTTGCAAATCCGCCAAACACTCCGATAGTACTCAGCAATACGCTAACCATTATTATGAGGGGTTTTATTATGGAATTGAATTGTGTAACAAGTATTATCATTATCAACGACATTGCAATAAGCATTGCCCTGCTGAGAAATTCCATCGAGTCCTTTTGCTCCTCCTGCTCTCCCGTAAACTGATAGCTATATCCTTCGGGCATCGGAAACGAAGCAAGCACAGGCTTTAGCTGCTGATTAATATCATTGGCATTATACCCTTCAATGACATTGGAATAGATAGTTATCACCCTGTTCAGGTCTTTCCGCTTGACAGAACCGAAGGTCGTGCTATACGAAAACGTAGCAACCGACGATATGGGCACCTGACTTATTTTTCCCGTACTCGGGCTTCTGAACGTTATTCGTTTGTTCATCAGGGCAGGAATGCTATAACGGTATTTTTCATCAAATCTTAATTGAATGGGATACTTATCCTCACCCTCTTTATAATCCGAAATTTCTTTCCCGAAAAGTGCCGTCCTGATGGTTGTTGCTATTTGAGCCGTTGACAATCCGTAACGGCGCGCCTGCTCTCTGTTTATATGAACAAGTAATTGAGGCATTCCCACATCAAGGTCTATTTTCAGGCCTTCAATACCATCAATGTGAGCGTTTTCAATCACACTTTGAATAGTATCGGTAAGATAGAGCAATTCATCGAAATCCTTTCCACTGATTTCAATATTAATAGGTTTCCCTGTCGGCGGCCCCATTCTGTTTTTCTCAATTGAAACACGAACACCCGGATATTTACCAATCAACTCATTGCTAAGCGATTTCATAATATCGGAAGTGGCAAATCCACCGCGCTTTTCAAAATCAACGAAGTTAACGGTTATCCTTCCTCTGTTGGGAGTTTCAGAGATGTCGAACTTATCATTTTCACCCTTACTTCCCGACCCTACGTTTGTCAAAACCGACTTTACGATACTCGAATCGGGTTTGATAATTCTGAAAACATCCTTCTCGATAAGCTTCATCACCGAGTCGGTGGCATAAATATTCGCTCCTATGGGAAGCTCGGCCAACACATTGATATATTTGGGTTCGTTGGGCGGAAACATATCAATCTTAGGCGAACGCAATTTCAGGAAGAAAAGTGTAAGCAGCAGAAGTGTAAAAGTGCCGAATATAAACCAATATGGATTTCTTTTTCGCAAAACAAATCTCAAAAAATCTTCATACCATTTTTCAAGTATTCTTAAAAAATCGGTTTGAAACCATTTTCCCCAATTGTTAAGGAAGAGAACATTTGCCAGTCCTATAACTGAAAATATCAGAAGGAGGCTTCCGAGAACATTTACTTTTAATAAATAAAAAACGATTGAAAGAGTTATCATTATTCCCGCAATTATCAATGATCGCTTTTTATTTAATTTTTCGAGATGAGCATCCTTTTTCACAAAATCCGATGCAAAAACAGGTATCAGCACCAAAGCGACAAACAGCGATGAAGATAGCACAATTATCAGAGTAATAGGCAGATACTTCATAAATTCGCCCATCATACTGTGCCAGAAAGCAATGGGCAAAAAAGCAGCCAGAGTGGTCGCCGTTGACGAAATTATGGGCATAGCAATCTCTCCCGTTGCCTCCCTTGCCGCCTTCATCAACGGATACCCGCGGTCAACATACCTGTAAATATTCTCAACAACCACGATGGCATTATCCACAAGCATACCGAGGGCAAGTATCAGGGCAAATAGAATGATCATATTAATCCTGTATCCGAGCATACTCAGTACAATATACGACAAAAACATTGACATAGGAATAGCAAGCCCCACGAGCAAAGCATTTCGTGTTCCGAGGAAGAAAAACAGCACAAGCACCACAAAGATAATTCCCATTATCATTGAATTTTCGAGATTGGCAAGTTGCTTTCTGATCATATCAGACTGGTCATTGGTAAGTGTAACCGTCAGATTCTCCGGTATTTCGTGCTGGTCCCTGGCCTTATCAAGTATTTCAAATATCTGATCCGTTGCGGCAAGGAGATTTTCACCGCTTTTTTTAACCACCTGCAGCGAAACCACGGGATGCAAATTAAGCCTTGCAAAGTTATCAGGCTCCGCATAACCGTCAACAACGGTAGCTATATCCCTGACATACACGATATTACCCTTTTCGTGTTTTACAATGATGTCTTTTATTTGCCTTACATCTGTAAATTCTCCGATTATTCTTATTGAACGGCGGGTCTTGGCAGTCTTCAATTCCCCACCGGAAATCGAGATATTCTCCTGCTTAATGGCATCCTCAATATTGCGAAAACTCACCTTATACATATCCATCTTATAAGGGTCAACATTTATCTGTATCTCGCGGTCGTTGATTCCCTGGATATTCACCTTTGATATTTCGGCAACCTTTTCTATTTCATCCTTCAGATAATCGGCATAGTGCTTAAGCTCAACGAGGCTGTAATCACCCGAAAGGTTAATGTTGATGATAGGAAATTCGGAAAAGTCAATATCTTTTACCAAAGGGTCGTTTTTCAGATCGTCGGGCAGGTCGTTTTTTGCCTTGTCAACCGCATCTTTCACATCGTCAACAGCCCGGTCAATATCAACATTAGTATTAAATTCAACGATAATGGCTGACACATCCTGCGATGAGGTTGATGATATCTTCTTAATACCCTTCACCGTTTCTATCTGCTTTTCAAGCGGACGAGTTATCAGATTTTCCATATCAAGAGGCGGGTTTCCCGGGTAAATGGTATTTACCAAGACCGTCGGAAAATAGACCTCGGGAAAAAGTTCCTTAGGCATGGAACGGTAAGAGTACACTCCGAAAACCACAAGGATAATCGCCAACAGATAGATTGTGTTTTTATTGTTAAGCGAAAAAGAGGTCATAAAAAAATCCCTGACCACTTTTTTTGAGCTTTTATTTACATCCATTTCTGATCATTTTAATGAATTATTTAATTACTCTGACCTTCACGCCGTTAGCTACAAGGTTATATCCGGCGACAATAACTTTATCACCGGCTTTAAGTCCATCGGTTATCATTGTTACGTTACCTTCCGACATTCCAACTTTTACATAAACCTTTTCGGCAATGAAATTTTCACCGGCTTTTTTCACTCTGTACAGGTATTTCCCTTTCATATCCTGTTTTACAATTACAGAAGGAACTATAAGAGCATTTTCCATTGTGTAATCATTCATTTTAAGGATTGCAAGAATATTGGGTTTCAGCCTGTTATCCGGATTATTAATATCAACCTCCACCACAAAAGTTCTGTTTTGAGGATTGATAATGTTACCGAGACGGGAGATAGGAGCGTCCATCTTCAATTCGGGATATGTGGGAAACGAGATTTGAGCGGTATCACCCTTTTTTATTTTCGAAAGATAGATTTCCGACACTTCCGCCTGAATATAAAGGTCGGAGAGATTAACCACCTGCATAACTGCCTTCCCGGCGATGCCAACTCTCCGACTTTCAGAAGGATGTTATCAACAATACCGTTTATCGGCGACCGCAACTCTGCCATATCTTTCTGTGCTCTGAGTGTTTTGAGCTTGCTTTCCAGCGACTCGACACGGTTTTTCGCATTCAGATAATCTATTTCGGAACCGATATTCTGATCCCAAAGTTCTTTCTGTTTTTTGAAAACCGTTTTTGCAAGCTCAAGGCTTGTTTGTACTTCTTTAATCGTGTTATCGGTAACGTCAGTATTAAGCTTTGCAAGAAGTTGCCCTTTCTTAACTACGGCACCCTCTTTAACATAAATAGCTGTTATCTGACCATTCACCTGTGGACTTATAAAAGCCTCTTTTTTTGCTTTCACCGTACCACCCGCCTCAAAATGATGCTTGAACAATTGCGGAACAACCTCCTGTACATTGACGGATAGCAATTTATTTGCCATATCATCCTTCGGATCAACCGTTTTAAGCTTGGATTCAAGTTCGGCAACCTTCGATTTTAAACTCTCAATCTCAAGATTGTATTCCGTAATCTTCTTTTTTATTGCTTCAGGATTGTCTCCACTGTCACCACAAGCTGTCAGAGCGACAATAGCAAATAAAATAAATACCTTTTTCATGTTTTTTTTCTTTTATTATTCCTTAATAATTTTAATCAGTTCAACAGAATATATAAGTGTTGACCCACCGGGAATGACATTAGCAAAATTCTTATCACCATAAGCCAGTTCAGGTGGGATATAAAGTTCGTAAATAGCTCCCGGTTTCATTAGTAATATCCCTTCGGCAAGTCCTTTGATGATCTTATTCAGACGTACACCGACCGGTCCGCGGTCATAAGACATATCGAAGATTGTCCCGTCGGTAAATAAACCCCTGTAATGAATCAAAACACTGTCGGTAACCACAGGATTTCTGCCGCTTCCTTCTTTCAGAATTTTATACTGCAGTCCGTCGGGTAATTGCACAACGCCTTCTTTCTTTTTGTTTTCCTCAAGAAATTTGGCACCGTCTATTTTGTTTTGCTCCACAATTTTTTGTCCCTCCTCTTCTATTCTCAATTTTAACTCTTCATTAAAATCATCAATAAGTTTCTCCTTCAAACTGTCTGTCAATAAGCTTTTCCCTGCAAGCCCGTCGCTCAACCCCTTATAAACGGCTTCCTTGTTGGGGCTTATCTTTTGCTCTCTGATACCGTTGCCGTAATCAAGCCCGATTATATAGCTAATCGTATCCATCTTTGTTTTCAGCTTGACTTTTTCAATCTGTTTTTCATTATCGGTGCAAGAAAATCCCACAACAATAACAAAAACCATTAAAAGTCCGTTTATTTTTGAATTTATCATTTTTACCATTTTACCGATTCAACCCCCGCCTCCTTCGGATTCGGGCAGGCATTATACCATTTCCCCTATTCAACTTTTGTCAAAACCTTTTCCAGGTCAACTTTTTTATACAACAAATCAAGAATAGCCTGCAAATACTGTACTTGCCCCGTCAGATATTGATTATACGTTTGTGACAGGTCAAGGCTTGAGGCCATACCGCTTTTATATTTAATTTCCGTTTTATTATATATTTTCTGAGCTTGTTGAACACTCTTTTTCTTATTCAAATAGATCAAAAAAGCATTACTGAATTCCGATTTTGCAGTTTCGACTTTCAACTTCAATCCTTGTTGAAGTTTTGAATCCTGAACCGCCAGTTTATCCATTTCCAGTTTTGCTTTTTGGACTTTAAAATGACGGTTTCCGCTACTAAATATGGGTATTTGAAGTTTAATCCCGAGCATTTGCGACTCATACCATTTCTCATTGAAATCAAGCAGGTTAAATTCATTTCTAAAGGCACTTTGTTGGTATGAGTAAAAGGCACTCAAAGTGGGCATATACTCTGTTTTTTGCAGTCTCATCTTAAGACCCGAAAGTTTCTCCTGATCCTTTAACAGCTTATAATCAATGTGTTTTGCAATATCAAACTGTAAATTCATCAGGTATTCGGAATTTACGTCATTAAGAATGTCGTCCAGTTTATCCGTAACCGCAATGTTAACATCGGCATTAAGACCCATCTGATATTTTAGCATATTTCTTGCAATTCCAAGTCTGTTATCAAGATTTGTGATTGTTGCTTCTATATCGGAGATCATCAGTTCAAGTTGGTCAACATCGGTATCTTCAAGGAAGCCGCTTTTATAATATGCTTTAGTATCCTTAAGCATATTCCTCAAAGTAACAAGAGTACTGTCAAACACTTTTTTATTTTCCTGAAGAATAATAACGGGATAATATGCTTTGGCAATAGCATTTCTTATCTCAATCTCGCTTTTAACAACATTATCGCTTCTAAGGTCAACAAAGGCTTTGGCAGTCATCAGCCCGACAATATATTTTCCACTGAAAAGGAGTTGTGAAAGTGTAGCTCCAAAGTCGGCGGTATGCTGATTCCCGAACTGAACGGGGATTTCCTCTCCCGGTCTCCCGACTATCTCACCGGGAAGCAAGGTTGTACGAAGTTTCAGGTTATTATTATATCCCAAACTTGCATCAATTTGGGGTAGTCCGATCGCAGTGTTTTCTTTAACAGTTTTTTCCGCAATCTTAACGTCCGTACGTACATTTTTAATATCATAGTTATTCTCAACTGCATATTCCTGAGCCTGTTTTAATGAAAAACTTTGAACATTTTGAGAAAAGCCGACGGATTGCAATATAACTATGGCAATCATTAACAATACATTAGGAAAATATTTTCTAATCATAATTATAAACATTAAAGGTTAAATTTTCTTTTTGCGCTTCAAAATATTTAATTCCCTTTTCATTGGATATCCCTCGAATATGATTTTCAAACATCACCTTAAAAAGTTCCTCAAACGAAAAATTTTCCTGCTCAACAATACCGGGTTTGTAAAGGTCTTCGATTCGTTCGAAATAGAGATGAGATACTACCTCGCTGTTCAGGTCGCTACGATATATTCCTTCTTCTTTTCCTTTTTCGATATTGTGCTTTATAAAATCCCTCATCATTTGCTTTTTAACGCTTTTATATTCTTCATATATGGCAGGATAGTACTTTTCCAACTCAAAAGAGATTATCGGATTGAACTTCATAATTCTTTCTCCCACAACCTTACTCATCTCAAGTAAAATATCAATGGCATTCAAATTCATATTTTCAATTTGTTGAATTTTTTGCTTCACATGCAACATCATTGAATCCAGAATTTGTTTCAGTAAATCCGTTTTATTATCCACATATTGATAAAGAGTCTTCTTTGATATGCCCTGACTTCTCGCCACATCGTCCATAGAGACACTACGTATGCCGTTGTTTAGAAATAGCTTACGCGCTCCCTCCATTATTTTGTAATACTTTTCATCGTGCTCAACCATATTCGCAATATTTTAATTTTACTAAAGCGGCTGCAAAATTACAATAAAGAAACGAAGGAAACAAATTTTTATTATTTCGTTTCCAATGTTTTTAATTAGACAGAATACATTATACAAAAAGGAAAAATAAAATTTGCCCGACTAAACGGACGGGGAGGAATAATCCGAAAGGAAAGAGTATAAATAAAGATAAACAAAATGCAGTTCGAACATCAGGTTTCGACTTCGCTCAACCTGACCTAAACATCCGCTCAACCCGACTCAAATGGAAAAACAAAAAAGATTATGCTTTTTGTTTATTAAACTTCACTGTTTTTTTCTTTTTTTCAAAGTAAGCAATACCTTCGGGTTTACCGATACTTCGGATAAGGTCTTCAAACATAACCTCGAACAGGGTTTCAAACGAAAATTTTTCAGGAGGGAAAAGATCGGGATTGTGAATGTCAATCAGACGGCTGATATATAGTCTTGCCAGAAGCTCGATGCTAAGATCCTCGCGGTACATTCCCTGATTGATACCTTTAGTGATGTTAATTTGTATTTTATCAAAAATAAATTGAACCCTTTTATCAAAATGCTCCTGATAGATAACGGGATACTTCTCTTTAAGATTGACGGTAATTGCAGGGCTTACCAAAACAAAATCCTTGGCAACCTCTTTGCTCACAGTTAATAAAATATCAATGGCATTAACACCTTCAAAATTATGGGTAAGGAAGATAGCCTCAAACTTTTGTCTTTCCAGTTCAAGAAGCTTCTCAACAAGTTCTTTTTCGGAAGAAACATACTTTTTTATTTCCGACTTTGAAACACCCAATACACTCTCTATCTCATCGAATGAAAAATTTCTCAACTTCCGTTCTTTTGCAGAATAGCGTATCTTTTTTAAAATGTCATGAAAATGATCTTCCATACTTGGAAAGGTTTATAAGAATGTTTTTCGTTTTTATTGTGGCAAAGATAATAAAATAATGACACTATCTTTCAAATTTTTTACAAAAAAAAACTCCGGTCCTTAGACCGGAGTTCCAAATAATTCTATACTAATAAGAAACAAATTCAAAATTTATTACTTATCGTATATTTTAAACTACATCAGGGATTAAACTATTCCCTGAGCAAGCATAGCATCGGCAACTTTCACAAATCCGGCAATATTAGCACCTACCATATGGTTGATGTAACCGTCTTTTTCAGTTCCGTATTTAACACAATTATCATGAATGTCAATCATAATATTGTGGAGTTTTGTATCAACTTCTTCTCTTGTCCAGCTATAACGCATTGAGTTTTGCGACATTTCAAGACCGGAAACGGCAACACCACCGGCATTAGCAGCTTTAGCAGGGCCGTAAAGAATTTTGTTCTCAATGTAAACATTTATTGCATCGGGTGTAGAAGGCATATTTGCACCTTCGGAAACTACGAAACAACCGTTTGCCATTAACGTTTTAGCATCTTCTTCGTTAATTTCGTTTTGAGTAGCAGAAGGAAGAGCAACATCACATTTGATACCCCAGGGGCGTTTACCTTCGTGATATTCAACACCGTATTTATCGGCATACTCTTTAATTCTTCCTCTCTTAACGTTTTTCAGTTCCATAACGAAAGCAAGTTTCTCAGCGTCAATTCCGTCCGGATCATAAATAAATCCTGAAGAATCGGAAAGCGTAACAACTTTTCCGCCAAGTTGAGTAACTTTTTCGGTAGCATATTGTGCCACGTTTCCGGAGCCGGATACAACACAAGTTTTACCTTTCAGGCTGTCGTTACGTGTTTTCAGCATTTCCTCGGCAAAATACACCTGTCCGTAACCTGTAGCCTCAGGACGAATAAGGCTACCGCCCCACTCAATACCTTTTCCCGTAAGAACACCTGTAAACTCATTTCTCAGTCTTTTATACTGACCGAAAAGGAATCCGATTTCACGTCCGCCAACTCCTATATCGCCGGCAGGAACATCGGTATTTGGTCCAATGTGACGGAACAATTCCGACATAAAGCTTTGTGTAAAGCGCATTACCTCAGCATCGGATTTTCCTTTAGGATCAAAGTCGGAACCACCTTTGCCACCACCCATAGGAAGTGTTGTAAGACTGTTTTTCAAAACCTGCTCGAAAGCAAGGAATTTAAGAATTCCAAGGTTTACAGTCGGATGAAAACGAAGACCGCCTTTGTAAGGGCCGATTGCGCTGTTCATCTCAATTCTGTATCCTTTGTTGATTTGGATTTCTCCTTTGTCATCAACCCACGGTACTCTGAAAAGTATAACTCTTTCGGGCTCGGTCATTCTTTCAAGAATTTTAGCTTCTTTGTACTTCGGGTTTTCTTCGATGAAAGGAAGAACTGTCATTGCTACTTCCTCAACAGCCTGATGAAATTCAGGTTCGTTTGGATTCCTGGCAATAACTTTTGCCATAAAATCTTTTACCATTTGATCGTTTGTCATAACGTAACTATCTTTAAATTAATTAATTAGATTATTACTTCAAATAATTTGCGGCAATATTAAAGAAAAAAAACAACATCAAAGAAAAATTTATGATTTTTTTTTATATTTAGAAAGGCTATATATTCCAAATCCACCACCAATAAAGCAATACAGCTATTTTATCTTTTGTTAATTTATTCACAGTCTAAATATGTTTTTAATCATAAAAAATTCAGACTGCTCCTCAGCACGCATAATACAATATAAAATGAAATAGTCTTGACTAATTTTACTTTTTGCTTTGAAATAAATTGTACATTTGCTTATTCATTGACGGAAAACGGAACCGTTTTAAGCAGCAAAAATATTTTGAAAAAATGGATGAAAAAGTAGTTTCGAAAGTTAAAACCGGATATACGCTCCAAACAGGAAAAGAAAGACTGAAGGAGCTCTCTATAGTAAATCAAATTGCAGGAATTATAAAAAGCAATAAAAGCATTGAAGAAACACTTCAGCGAATAGTCACCATAATGCCCGGGGCATGGCAAAATCCCGATTCGGTATCCGTTAAGATTTTCTATGACAATAAAGAATTTACCTCCAACGACTTCCCGGAAGAGGGTTGGTCGCAAAAGCAAATATTTAAAACCAGGGATGGCAAAACAGGGAGCATTGAAGTTTTATATAAAAACGGATTTCCGGATGAAACGGAAATTCAGTGTCTGCCCGAAGAGCGTGAAATGCTTATAAACATTGCCAATATAACGAAACGGTACATAAATAACAAGCTTGGAAATGTAATTATTAAAAAATTCGGTTACTCATATAAAAAGGAGGAACCTGACATTACAAAGGTACAATGTTCCATAACCAGCGGACAGTTGATGCAACGGTTTATGAACAAATACAGCACAAGCCGTGATATATATCACGATTTAACTCCTTTTAAAGTGAAAGAGATACTCCTTGTTGCCAGTCTTTATGATACTTACAGCATTGAAAAGGAAGGGAGATTTTCGGAACATATGCTCGGACCTTATGCACAACTAAACCTGACATCCTTACCACGCATTACTCCCGTTTCGACTCTGGAGGAAGCTTTTGAACAACTCTATTCCAAACATTTTGATATGATAATCATTATGGTTGGTACTGACAAGAAAACTCCATCGCTGATGAGTAGAAAGTTCAAAAAGATTTTTCCGTATATACCTGTTTATCTATTATTGAACAATAACAGCGATATTGCTCTGTTTCAAAGGAAAAGGAAGCCTCATCCGTTCGACAGAATCTATGTTTGGAACGGCGAATCCAAAATTTTCTTTGCGATGATCAAGCAACTGGAAGACAGTATCAATGTAGATAATGATACCCGAAAGGGACTTGTGAGGGTTATTCTCGTAGTTGAAGACTCACCAATGTTCTATTCGAGATATGTTCCGTTGCTGTATCAGGTTGTCCTTGAACAAACAAAGAGGATTATTGATGATGTCAGTTCGGACGACCTTTATAAAGTGCTGAAACTGAGAGCAAGACCAAAAATCTTATTAGCCACGAATTATGAAGAAGCAGTTTCTATCTTTGAAAAATATAAAGATTATCTGCTATGCCTTATTTCTGATGTTAAATTCAGCAAAAACGGAAGGATAAACGAGAACAGCGGTTTTGACCTTGTTAAAAAAATAAAAGCCGAAAAAAAAGACCTGCCGGTAATTATTCAGTCGTCAAACAAACAAAATGAAGAAAAAGCCGCCAAATTAAATGTAACCTTCATCTATAAAAATTCGGAAAGCCTGGCTCAGGACTTCAAAAGTTTCATACTTAACTACCTCGGATTCGGCAACTTTCTTTTCAAAGACGGAACGGGTAAACCACTCGTTGTTGCCCGTACCTTGAAGGATTTTGAAAAATATCTGAGAGAAGTACCTGATGACTCTATCATTTTTCATGCTTCCAGAGATCATTTCTCACTATGGCTGATGGCAAGAAGTGAAATTCAGGCTGCAAAAATCCTCCATTCTAAAAAAACAAGTGACTTTAAGGATGCCAATGCTATCAGAAATTATCTTATCAGTATCTTATCAAAATTCAGGCACGAAAAACTTGAAGGACAAATAGTTCCTTTTGATGAGTCGTCAGGATTTAAAAAAAGCAACATCGTTTTGCTAACGGAAGGTGCAATGGGAGGAAAAGGCAGAGGACTGGCATTTATCAATGCTTTGATCTACAATTTCGATTTCTCGTATTATGTCCCGGACATTAACATTTGTACTCCTCGAACCGCATTCATAGGGACAGATGAGTTCGAGACATTTCTCGATAAAAACGGGCTTCATTTCGTCACTACCGAAAATATTCCCATAACCGAGTTGAAAGAGAGATTTATGAAAACAAAGCTTTCGGATTATCTTATTGACAGACTGCGGATTCTCCTCGAACACTTTCAAAAGCCTTTGGCCGTCAGGTCTTCCGGATTGTTTGAAGACAGTCTTATGCAGCCTTTTGCCGGTATTTTCGAAACATATATACTGCCCAACAATCATCCCGACCCGCAAGTCAGGCTGAAACAACTTGTTAATGCCATTAAGCTTGTATATGCTTCCGTTTATTCAGAAGTGGCAAGGGGGTATATTGCCGCTGTGAATTATAAAATAGAAGAAGAAAAAATGGCGGTCATTATTCAGGAAGTTGTCGGCAATCAATATGATGATGTTTTTTATCCTCATATCAGCGGTGTGGCACAATCATACAATTATTATCCGTTTTCGCATATGAAACCCGAAGAGGGAGTGGCAGTTGCGGCAGTGGGACTTGGAAAATATGTTGTGGAAGGTGAAAAGGCATATCGCTTTTCACCCAAATATCCCAAGATAGATTTTATGTCAACGGAGGATCAGGTTAAAAATTCGCAAGTGCAGTTTTATGCCGTAAACCTTGCCAATGATGCACCCGATCTTATGACTGGTGAGGATGCCAGCCTCATAAAACTTGACATCTATGATGCCGAAAAACACGGAACGTTAAAACACTGTGCCTCCGTTTACAACATTGACAACAATATAGTGGAACCGGGACTTAATAAACCGGGGCCACGCGTAGTTAATTTTGCTAATATTCTAAAATACAATTATATACCTCTTGCAAAAACCATTGAAGTTATTTTGGATGTTGTAAAAGAAGCAATGGGGTCGCCGGTGGAAATTGAGTTTGCAGTTGACCTTGATAAGGATAATGAAGGTAAAGCATACTTTTACATTCTTCAGGTAAAACCGATGATAGGAGCTATGGCCGATTACAACGTTAATATGGACAAGATCAATAAGGAAGATATAATTCTTTATGCCGAAAAAGGAATGGGAAACGGGCAGATAAAACATATCAGCGATTTGATATATGTTGATCCTGACAGATTCGACAAATCGAAAACAGAGGAGATGGCTGAGGAGATAAACCGGCTGAACAAGAAAATGATAAAAAACAAAAAACATTACGTACTTATTGGTCCGGGCAGATGGGGCACCCGCGACAAGTGGATTGGAATACCTGTCAGGTGGCCGCATATCTCGCATGCAAAAGTCATTGTCGAAACAAGCCTGGAGAACTATCCTCTTGATGCCTCCTCCGGGTCCCACTTTTTTCATAATGTTACCTCTATGAATGTCGGCTACCTCTCGGTACAACCCGAAATGTCGAACAGTTTTATCAATTATGACATCCTCGGTTCGGCGGAAATCGTTGACGAGACTAAGTTTTTTAAACATGTAAGATTCAGCAAGCCGATTGTGATAAAAATGGACGGTAAAAAAAGAATTGCAGTCATTACAGTAAAATAAAAAAAGCAATCAATCCGGGCTCAGTGTCATCATCCTCCGACTTAAGACATGTCGGCTTAATAAACTCTTTGAACAAAACCGTTAATTGTCTGTTTATGAGGTATAGAACTCGAACAGACGACTGACTTATAATTTCTAAATTCATTAAAGATGAAAAAAACACTATTACTACTCGTAATTCTGGTAACGGCAAATACCATTTTCGCACAATTTTCGGATATTATAATCATTGATTCTCTCTGTAAGGGAACCACGGAGGTTTGCACCGGAGATATTAACAATGACGGTTTGCAGGATATTATTCTCAGCAAAGCATACAGCGACAGGCGTATTTCGTTTTACCTGAATCTCGGAAACGGAAATTTCGGAGAAGAACAAATCGTTACGGATGAATACTTTTATTACAATGAAGTCACTTCGGCAGACCTTAATTCCGATGGTTTTGACGATATTATAACATTCGGACCCGGTGTGCAAAGCAATATAACAGACCTGATATGGTTTCCAAACGAATCGGGGACTTTTCCTGAAGCAGTTATTTTAGATACAAATCTCGTTACCGGTACTGAGGTAAAATGTAGTGATCTTGATAATGACGGAGATATTGATGTTATTTTGGATGATGATATCAAAATTAAAGTTTATAAAAATGATGGTAGCGGAAACTTTACAACACCTGATATTATTGCCGCTAATGATGAATATTATGATTTTGATGTTGCGGATCTTAACGGTGACGGTTACAATGATATTATAGCATCGGGAGGTGACAATATTACGATCTTATGGAATGATACCGAGGGAGGATTTCCGACATTCAGTTATGTTGAAAATCCGCCTTTAGGTTTGTATTTCACAATAAAGACAGGTGATTTTGATAATGACGGTGATAATGATTTTGCATTATGGACAACGGCAAATAAATTAGTATGGTTTTCAAATGATGGTGAAGGTAATTTTACACTGGCTCAGGAGATTGCAGATATCCTTCTTAATTCTACGTTGGAAACAAATGATGTGGATTTGGACGGCGACCTTGACCTTATATCTGCCACCAATCAGAGCAGCTCGGTCATCTGGTTCGAAAACGACGGAACAGGCTTTTTTTCGGATGAAAAAATAATTTATCAGTTTTCCGAATTCAACACCATAAATAGTGTTTATCCTGTTGACCTTGACAACGACGGAGACGAAGAGGTTGTATGGGGAGCCATTTTCGGCCCGCTGGCTTTTAATGATAATCTGACAAATACGGTTTTCATTGAAGAAAATTCTCAAAATAACAACTTCCATATTTATCCCAATCCTGCAACTGATCACATTACTATTGCATCCAAAGGAAATGAAGTTAGCCATATCTCTATATATGGCATAACAGGTAATCCGATTTTTGAAAAACCGCAAGTTCAAAACGGTGAAACGATTGATATATCTTTCTTGAGCTTAGGTGCATATTTCGTCACTGTCCGTAATAACGGAGAAAGTTTTACAACGAAATTTATAAAAGTAAAGTAGTTGGAGCAATTCGGGAAACGGATCACTTTTCAATCCCGGTTTCCATACATAACTTGTTTATATCCCATTGATTGACAAAAAAGATATAACTTTG
>JALSSR010000300.1 GCA_026984135.1 Bacteroidales bacterium | reverse complement strand
ATTTGAAAGGTGCCGCTGCAGGTCATATCGTTCTGCATGGTCATTTTTGCCGTGGAAGATCCCTTTTCCACCCGTACATAGGTGTAGGTATCGTTTTGGTTATCGTCGTACCAAAGTTCATCGTAGTTACCACGGAAATAAAGATAGGATGAGCCGTTCATGGTAAACTGCCCGAAACCGGCATCAAATACGCCATAACAATAAAACCAACTGCCCGCATTTTGGTCAAGGTTTGCGCCTGAGTATAAATACACCCCGTCGCAGTAAGCCGTTACGCCACTGCCGATTACCGGGGAATGCGGTGTCCCGGACGGAATTGTAACATAATCGGACGAAGTGGGAACGCTTGCCGGGCTCCAGTTGCCCGCCGTGTTCCAGTCCGAACTTACCGTGCCCGTCCATTGGTGAGTCGCTTTGGTAGAATTGGGTTTCCTGACTGTTTTGGCAGGAGTGTTCTTTTGCAGGGCATCCTTTTTGATCAAACGGATTTCCTGGTTTTGTGCAACAATCATCTGTGTAAAAACAAAAAACATTATTGCGAAAGTGAGGGGAAAATGTGTTTTCATAGTATAATGATTTTAGAATTAATTTGTAAAAGTCCACACAAATGAATTATAAAAAAAGCGGCAAATAGAATTAGGCGGATATGAGAAAGGATTTGGTTAATATGAAATAGGATTTGGTAACAGCGAAAGAAACCGGTAACATATTAAAAAAATTTGTATCTTTGTTACATCAATTATTTCTATGCATAAAAAAATATCATTTACACTGTTTTTCGTATTGCTGTTTTCTTTTCATATGAACTCACAAACCGGTGAAACAGACTCTCTTTTACGGAAACTTAACACAGCTAAAACATACGAAAAAGCCGCCATTTACAACAGGCTGGCAAAAACAGATGCAAAAAACAATCCTGAAAAAAGAATAAAGTATGCAACGGAAGCATTATCAGTTGCCGGAGAGACCGGTCAGATAAAAGAAAAGTTAACGGCTTTAATGCAAATTGCAACGGGATATGCCTATCTTGGGGATAACAATAAAGCTTTGGAATATGATTTACAGGCTTTGGAGACGGCACAAAAAATCAATGACGACAAACAGTTTGCAACGGTGTATTTAAACCTGGGTTATGATTACTATTATGCAGGCATTCCTGAAAAGGCGCTGGAGTTTAATCTGAAATCTCTTGAGGCTAAAAACAGATTGCTGGAGAAAGGAAGACTAAATTCCGATAAAAGTTTTGCGGCATCATATAACAATATCGGCTCTTTATACAATATGCTCGGAAATTATGATAAGGCCATTGAATATCATAATAAAGCCCTAAATATCAGAGAGAAGTATTCGGATTCCACAGGTATTGCAACATCCCTGCATAATATGGGAACGGTTTATGAAAAGATGGACAAAAATCAAAAAGCCGGGAAGTATTACCGGAATGCGCTGACTATCAGAAAAAAGCTCGGGAACAAAAGGCAAATTGCAGAAACTTTGAATAATCTCGGAGTCGTTTACAAAAAACTAAATGACGACAAACAGGCTTTAAATTGCTATTTTCAGGCTATTGAATTGTTCAAAACCGTAGGGGACAAAGGTAAAATAACGGCGGCGGCCAATAACATTGCAGGTTTATATATAAAAGAGAAAAAACCTGACAAGGCCTTTCCATTTATCAAAAAAAGTTTGGAAGCAGCAGGCAAAACGGGGCAAAAACAAATTTTGCCGGAAATTTATTAAAACCTAGCGGGATACTATGTTTTAAAAAATGACTACAAAAATGCATATTTAACACAAAAGAAGATGCTGTCACTGAAAGATTCGACTTTCAGAAAAGATATGACAAACAAACTTTCCGAAATGCAAGTGAAATATGAAACGGAACGTAAGGAAAAAGAAATTGAAATACTGGCACGCGACAAGGAAATACATCTGTTAAAGATTAAAAAACAGTCGGTTCAACTCTATTTCCTTCTTGCTTTTATAATACTTGCAGGCCTTATATCCATACTGATTTTCAGCAGGTTCAGATTAAAGCAAAAACATTACCGTATCGAACTGGAAAAGAAAAACCTCGAAACCGAACAACGACTTCTCCGCTCGCAAATGAACCCGCATTTCATCTTTAACTCTATGAACTCCATTCAAAGCTACATCTCGGGAAATGACAGTTTTACCGCTATGACCTATCTATCGAAATTTGCACAACTGATGCGCAATATTCTGGAAAATTCCCGTAAACCGTTTATTGTTCTTTCGGAGGAAATAGAGACACTGAAATTATATATCGAACTCGAAAGGATACGCTTTAAGCAAAAGTTCGATTACAAGATCACCGTTGAACCTGACTTGCCTGTTGATTCGGTATATATTCCCCCGATGCTTATACAGCCGTTTGTGGAAAATTCCATTAAACACGGATTGAGAAACAAAAAAGAAAAGGGATTGCTGGAAATTGAATTCCGAAAGGATGACAAATTTATCAGATGTTTTGTAAAAGATAATGGTGTGGGACGTGAAAAAGCCGGAAAGCTGAACAACACAAAAAACAAGGAGCATCGCTCGCTGGGAATACAGGTTACAAAAGAACGACTTGACACGTTAAGCCGGTTAAAAGGATTGAAGGTGAGTTTTGTGATAACCGACCTGAAAGATAGTAACGGTAACGCTGCCGGAACAGAGGTCGTCATTAAAATTCCTTATGAGGAAGAATAGGCAATACGGTTGATACGATGTTTAACATTTTGAACTTGTTGTTAATAAAATCTTTTCACTGATAAAATTTATTATCTTTGTAAAAAAAACAATGATACGTGCAATTATTATAGATGATGAACAGGAAAGCAGGAATGCCATTAATAACATTCTGAACAACTTCTGCGATAATGTTTCGGTTGCCGGACAGGCTGAGAATGTTTCGGCAGGAATAAGGTTGATCAAAAATAAAAAACCGGATGTCATTTTTCTTGATATACAAATGCCCGACGGAACAGGATTTAATATTCTTGAAAAAACCGGAAACATCAAATATCAGGTGATATTTGTTACTGCACATGATGAGTTTGCCCTGAAAGCCATCAAATTCAGTGCACTTGACTATATACTAAAACCTGTTGATCCCCGGCAACTTATTGAGGCAGTAAATAAAATTAACGAATCCGGAAATGATGTAGATACCATCACACATAAAATCCAAACCCTGTTACGTAACAAAAACGGATTCGAGCGTATTACACTTCCCACATTTGAGGGTTTCAGATTCATAAATATTAAGGATATTTTAAGGTGTGAAGCCGATAATAATTATACGAATTTCTATTTGAACTCCGGCGAAAAGATACTGGTTACAAAGACTTTAAAGGAATATGAAGACACTCTGTCGGGTCTGGATTTTGTCAGGGTACACCAATCGCATCTTGTAAACATAAAATTCGTTGACCGCTATATAAAAGGAGACGGCGGTACAATAGTTATGGCCGACGGCTCCGAAGTGGATGTTTCACGGCGGCGGAAGGATGATTTTCTGAAAAAAATGGTTGATATTTAATTATAATGAATCATTCCTGCTTTCGGAAGACACCCGGACTTAACTCTCCTTTACATCCTTCATGGAAAGTTGAATTCTTTTCCTGATAACATCAATGTCGGCAACCATTACTTTC
Source organism: Bacteroidales bacterium (assembly GCA_026984135.1). GTDB lineage: Bacteria > Bacteroidota > Bacteroidia > Bacteroidales > JAADJA01 > JAADJA01. The sequence goes on along the minus strand of JALSSR010000300.1, from coordinate 20,739 downwards.
ACCTTTTGGTTAAGTTTAACAATTTCGGCAGGATCGCTAATAAATTTATGGGCCATTTTGCTTATATGCACAAGCCCGTCCTGATGAACACCGATATCCACAAAAGCACCGAAAGCGGTAATGTTGGTAACTATCCCGGGCAGGATCATTCCTTTTTTCAAATCGTTTATTGATTGTATTCCCTTTTCAAATTCAAAGAAGCCGAATTTTTCACGCGGATCTCTTCCGGGTTTTGCCAGCTCTTCCATAATATCCTTTATTGTGGGCAGACCGGTTTTTTCCGTCACAAAGTCCTGCGGATTGATCTTTTTTCTTAGCTCCTCATTATTTATCAAATCTTCGATACTGCAACCGATATTTTTCGCCATTTTCATAACCACGTGATAGCTTTCGGGATGCACGGCACTCTGATCGAGAGGATTTTTTGAATTTCTGATCCTGAGGAAACCGGCAGCTTGCTCAAAGGCTTTGCCTCCGAGGCGCGGCACTTTCTTCAAATCTTCCCTTGAGTTGAAAGCACCGTTTTTATTTCTGTAATCAACAATATTTTTTGCAAGTGCGGGTCCGATGCCGGAGACATATTTCAGCAACTCTTTACTTGCCGTATTCACCTGTACACCAACGGAATTTACGCAGCTCATAACCGTATCGTCAAGGCTTTTGGCAAGGGCATTCTGATTAACGTCGTGCTGATATTGCCCCACACCGATTGATTTGGGGTCAATTTTAACCAGTTCGGCAAGCGGGTCCATCAATCGCCTGCCGATTGACACGGCACCTCTGACCGTTACATCATATTCGGGAAATTCTTCGCGTGCAACCGGTGATGCCGAATAAACGGAGGCTCCGCTCTCGTTTACCATTACTGCAATAATATCTTTTTCAAAACGCATTCTACGGATCATATTTTCCGTTTCGCGTCCTGCTGTTCCGTTGCCAATAGCAATAGCTTCAATATGATAGGTATTAACAAGCTGGTGTATTTTATTAATGGCTTTTTTCACCTCATTCTGAGGAGGATGAGGATATATGGTTTCATTATGCAATAGTTTTCCCTGCTTATCAAGACAAACGACCTTGCAACCCGTACGGAATCCCGGGTCAATCGCCAAAACCCTTTTTTCACCAAGAGGAGCAGCCATAAGCAGTTGCCGCACATTGTCGGCAAACACATTTATAGCATACTCGTCTGCCTTCTCCTTAACCAAAGCTCTTATCTCCGTTTCCATTGAAGGATGAAGCAATCTTTTATAACTATCGGTCAGTGCATCATATATATGATCAGCCGAATCATTGTCAGCCCGTATAAACTGCCGTTCGAGAATATCCAGAGCCAGGTCGGCAGGCGGGCCTATCTTAAGCTTCAGATATCCCTCCTTTTCGCCTCTGAACATTGCCAGGATCCGATGCGAGGGAGACCTCATTAAAAGCTCTTTCCACTCAAAATAATTCTCATACTTTTTACCTTCATCCTCCTTATCTTTTGCCACTTTCGATTCTATAACGGCTTTTTTCATAAAAAGCCTTCTGATCTTTGAACGCGTACTGTTATTTTCGTTTACCCATTCGGCAATTATGTCGCGGGCACCTGCAAGAGCATCCTCTACCGAGTCAACACCTTTTTCATCATCAATAAACCTTCGGGCCTGCGATTCAATATCATCATACTTTTGCGACATAACGATTTTGGCAAGGGGTTCAAGACCTTTGGATTTTGCTATTGTAGCCCTTGTCTTTCGTTTTGGTTTGTATGGAAGATAGAGATCTTCGAGTTCGGACATTGTTTCCGCTTTCCTTATTAGCTTTTCCAGTTCGGGAGTGAGTTTTTCCTGTTCTTCAATCGTATTCAGGATTGTTTCGCGGCGGTTGTCCAGCTCTTTCAGTTGCTCTATCCTGTCGCGGATCTTCATTATTTGCAGCTCGTCAAGACTTCCGGTCGCCTCTTTCCTGTAGCGGGCAACAAAGGGAACGGTTGCTCCGTCATTCAGCAGGTCAACGGTATTTTGCACCTGCCAGTTTTCAACATTTATCTCTTTGGCAATTTTTAATATGTATTGTTCTCTCATTCTTAATCTTTGTAATTAAAAGAAAACCCTACGGCAAAATATGACCTCCACACCGAATCATTTGTATTTCTCGATATTCCCAAACTTATAGGCCCGAGAGGACTCTTATATGTCATCTTCAAACCATACCCTAAAACAGAGTAATTATTCATCATATCCTCAAAATTAAACTGGCTAAGATTATCTATGGGAACATAGTCATAATGAGCTAAAAAGTTTGCGCCGTATTTCAAATACAAATTTCTAAACAAAACATTTTGCAGATACAGCCCGACCAATGCATAGTTTTTGTCAGAGACTTCATCGAAATTGAGACCCATAAACCTCACATCTTCAATCTTAACCAGTTGCATACCACCAATCCTGAATCCGTCGAAAATACCGTCATCCATCGTTGAAATGGTAACGCCGACGGATGCAGAAGGTATAAGCTGGAATTTATCGGAAAAATGAATAAACTCGTAATATTTTAGCTGTGCTATTCCATAAAGATCAGGAGTCATTGGTTTTGTAAAATATTCATCAAGTTCTTTTTCAGAAAATCCGAATAACGAATCCGTTGGGTTATTGAAAGTGATATAGTATTTATTATGCATATACAGGTCTCCGAGGAAAAGTATTTCCCTTCCTTTTGTGGGGTAGTTACGATTATCAGTGGTGTTATTGGTATAGATCAGTTTTGCTTTAAAATAATCAAACGTGGCATTTTTTAATTGGGGAGGTAAAACATTATCAAATTTCAGCTTTTCAATATTCATTTCATAAGCAAGGCCTGCATAAATGCTTTGTTTTAAAGATTGCGTTGTCAGAAATCCTGCCGAGAAAATATGTTGTTTTGAAATCTGTATATCCTCAACTTTACCATCTGAGTAAGAAGGAATCTCTTCGGCAAAAAAGCTATAACCTGTTATACCTGCAAATCGTTCCCTGCCACCAAGATACTTTAAATAGCTAATCCTTGCTTTCGGATTTTTCGAAATATCACCTTCTACAATAAATCTTGACGACCTTCCGAGAAGTTCACGTACTGTCAGATTAAGTACAATACCGGCCGAAAAAAGATTATCATAGTGTACTGATGCTTTTAAAGTTACCGGTTGTTTTTCTTCCATCTTTACATAAAGTATAAAACGGTCTTCAAATGGAACTTTTTCAATTTGATACAACACCTTTTTAAAAGAATTTATACCGTATATTTTATTAATGCCGTCTTCAATTTTCGCACGCGAAACAGTATCTCCGACATTAATGTCAAGTTTCCCGAGTATCAATCTGTCATCAATAAGACTGTTACCCTGCAATTCAATTTTAGAAATAATAATAGGTTTCACTTTAAACGAAGATCCGATTTTTTTATTTTCAGTATCTCCAAGTTGTTGAGCAAGTTTTCTGAATTCTCCTCTGTACTTCTCTCCCGTTTCATAACCCAGTTTCAGTATTTCATTGTAGCTGCTAAAGCTGGCGGTTCCGTAATTCTTGAGATTTGGTTTAATATAAATATCACACATGGCAATTTGCTCCTGCATTCTTTTAAGGCTTGGAGTCATAGCTATTTGCATAAGTATTCCGGTCATTGTGCCCAGTTCTTTGGCATTTATAAGCCCTTCGTCCGAAACATTAACCCCGATAACAATATCTGCTCCCATTTTAAACAGTTCTTCAACGGGGAAGTTATTAACCACACCACCGTCCACTGCAAGAGTAGTATCAAGGTCAGCCGCTGTAAATGCAGTAGGGATTGACATACTTGCTCTCAAAGCTTCGGAAAGCGAACCATCTTTAAAAATTATTGGATTTCCGGTACTGACATCGGTTGCCACGCAACGGAAAGGAATGGGAAAGTCATCAAACGATTCATATTTCATTGATGGCCAGGTATAGTGCGTCAGCACCTGACTAAGCTCCTGTCCTTCAATCATTCCGGAAGGAAGGACAAGCTTTCCTTTTTTAATGGGAAATTCAACAAGAAAGCGATTATAATACTCTTTTTCCTGAAAAGAGATGTAGTTAAGCGGGATATTATTCGATAAAACCAGGTCCCAGTCAATCATCCTCACGATAGAGTCGAGCTGGTCTGCCGAGTATCCTGTGGCATAAAGGCCTCCGATAATACTACCCATACTTGTCCCTGCAATATAATCGGGATATAACCCCTCTTCTTCCATTGCTTTAAGAATACCTATATGTGCGATACCCTTTGCTCCGCCACCACTTAATACAACACCTATTTTAGGACGGTCTCCACCATTTGGATTTTGAGCATTTAAGGTAAAGCCCGAAAATAATAACATTGACAAGATAAAATAGTAAGTCAGACTTTTCATAGTACTTGATTTTAATGAATTCCGGCTTTTTATGATATTAACAATTTAATCAAAGTTCCCATCCCGAAGCCAATACATCCGCTACGTGGAGCACCTTTAAAGGCATCTTCCGCTTTTGGATTATTCCGTTTTGATGCATCAGGCAGGAAGAGTCCGTTGAAACAATATATTCGGCACCCGTTTCCAAAGCATTTTCCACCTTTTGTTCTCCCATCGCCGTTGAAATGGCTTCATGTTTTACAGAAAATGTCCCGCCAAACCCACAGCAAACATCCGTATCCTTCATCTCAACCAGCTTAAGGCCTTTAACATGCCTGAGCAATTCTCTCGGTTCGTTTTTTAATCCGTATTCCCTCAATGCGGCACAAGAGTCGTGATATGTGACAGTGTGTTCAAAGGTTGCTCCTATATCCGTCACCTTCATCACATTGACGAGAAAATCGGTAAATTCATATATATTTTTCTGAACTTGCTTAAATTCATTATGCAAACCCGTATTAAAAAAAAGTTTGGGATAATAATTTTTTACAAACCCTACACAGGAAGCCGAAGGTCCCACAATGTACCTGTCGTTTGGAAAATCGTTTAAAAATTTCTCACCCATCTCCTTGGCCTCATCCCAGTAACCGCTATTGAAAGCCATCTGTCCGCAACAGGTCTGATTTTCATTATAATGAATATCAAGGCCTAACTTTCGTAAAACCTTGACCATATTCATTCCCGTTTCAGGGAAAATCTGATCAATAAAACAAGGGATAAATATATCAACTGTCATTTTAACTCATCTAAATTGATAGCAAAAGTATTGAAAAAAAATTAATAAGCTATATACATCCGCTATTTTACAATATTTTGATAATACTGAATACTTTCACGCACCAGATCAAGAGTACATTCCTGATTAATAAGACTTGTACCTATTGATGTAAGCAGTGTTAAATTCATCTGGCTTCCCAGCTTTTTCTTGTCGTGTTTTGTAAAATCAAGCAGCAGGTCAATACTGTCGGATTCAATCTTGTACGGCTCAAAGCATCTTGTGATGTATGAGGCAATCTCTTCGAGTTGGCTCTTTGCCAAACCGGCCACTTTGTATGAAATGTATGATTCACAAATTATACCAATGGCAACAGCTTCGCCATGTAGCAAAGGTTCTTCATCATAATATAACGAAAAGGTCTCAATGGCGTGCCCCACAGTGTGTCCGAAATTCAAAACTTTCCTGAATCCGGTGTCCATCGGGTCTTCGGTAATATAATAGTTTTTAACTTCTACAGACCAGTCAATGATCTCCTTCCACTCTTTAATTTCATCAAAACACTTGCTTGTGAGTTCCTGCCAGTAACTTTTATCATATATTAGTGCATGTTTTATAATTTCGGCAAAGCCTGATAAAATAAATCTTTTAGGTAAAGTATCGAGAAATTCGGGTATTGTGAAAACAACCTGCGGGTTGGCAAATAAACCAACCTGGTTTTTCAGATTATTAAGATCAATCCCCACCTTTCCCCCAATAGAGGCATCAACCATAGATAACAGAGTTGTGGGTATATTCAGATAGCGGATACCCCGCTTGAAAGTTGAAGCCGTAAAACCACCTATATCCGAGATAACTCCGCCTCCCAGATTTATCAGTATGGAGTTCCTGTCGGCACCTTTGTTTGAAAGCTCAACCCATATCTTTTTACAGGTCTCAATATTCTTATTTTCCTCTCCCGCAGGAATCTCCATAACGGTAACCTTCTGTAAAAGCTGCACATTGCTCATCAATACCGGAAGACAATACTTCCTTGAGCCTTCATCACACAAAATAAAAACCTTATCCTCTTTAAACTCATACTGAAGCAAATAGGACCTTATGGTATTGAATACATCATTCCCTATAAAAATAGGATATCCGGCCGAATTTATAATTGTTTGTTCCATCCCGACAAAAATAATTATTATTTCATACATTTGCCGTTTTTGTTACTAAAGAAAAAAATAAAAATATTTTTTTGTTTTAAAAAATTTTACATCTTTGCCGCTGTGAATTAAATAACAATAGAGTTTTATATAATGTTTAATTTTTAAGTTTAAATATTTATGATAACCTTTGACAATACTGAAATAGCGTTTAAGAGCAGATCGGATAAAGATTTGCAAAGGGCATATTTGCTCTTCCGGTTAATTGCCAGTAATACCCTCGTAAATATTGGAGGCCGGCTTTCACAACTTGCTTTGAAGTTTCATATTCCTGTTAACTGGGCTGTTAAACCAACGATTTATTCACATTTTGTAGGTGGAGAAACCATTGACAAATGCAAAAAGAATGTCGAAATACTCGGCAAATTCAACGTTAAGGCAATCCTCGATTATTCGGTGGAAGGTACGGAAACAACGGAAGGCATTCAAAATGCACTTGACGAAACACTCCGCACGATTGAAAACGCAGCCAAAGAACCGAATATTCCGTTTGCTGTTTTTAAACCTACTGCTTTCACAACTGCCAATGTTCTGGAAAAAGTAAGTGCAGGTATGGATTTAACATCGGAGGAGGCTGAAGAAGCTGATAATTTCAGGAAAAGGGTGGGCATTTTGTGTAAATCGGCCTACGAACATGACATTCCTATTCTTATTGATGCCGAAGATTCCTGGTATCAGAATTTTATTGATGAGGTTGTTTATCACAATATGGCCAAATACAACAAGAAAAAAGCAATCGTTTTCAATACTTACCAGATGTATCGCTGGGACAGACTGGACAAACTTAAGGAGGCGTATGAAGAAGCTCAGAAAAAGGGCTACTATCTTGGCGCTAAGTTTGTCCGTGGTGCATATATGGAGAAAGAGAGAGAAAGGGCAGCCGAAATGGGATACAAAGATCCTATTCAGCCCGACAAAGAGAGCACCGACAGAGATTATAATGCCGCACTGAAATTTTGTATTGAACACATTGACGGACTGACCGTTTTCAACGGAACTCATAATGAGTTCAGCTCCCAATATATGGTTGACCTGATGGAGGAGCACGGCCTTGCCAAAGATGACCCGAGATGCTGGTTCTCACAACTTTACGGTATGAGCGATCATATAAGCTTTAATCTCGCACACGAAGGTTACAATGTTGCCAAATATGTTCCTTACGGACCTGTAAAGTCGGTGCTGCCGTATTTACTGCGGAGAACAGAAGAGAACACATCAATTGCAGGTCAAACCGGACGTGAACTTACTCTTATAATTAAAGAAAAAGAGAGAAGAAAAAATGCAAAAAAATAACCTCGCTTTTCTTCTCCCGGAAAGGATCTTATGAACAACGGGTTATCAAAAACATCCATAACCGACCGGCTGCTTGAAATCTTGGGAGTAGCCGGAATGTTATTGCTGGTTGCTCTTCCGGCATTCTTTTTTAATAAACTTCCGGATTCGATTCCGGTACATTTCAATATTACGGGAGAGCCTGACAGCTACGGAAGCAGAAACACAATATGGATGCTCCCGGCAATCGGGTTTTTCCTTTTCCTTACAATCGTTTTTATCCCTAAAATTCTGATTAACTACGGCAATACCGATTTTAACGAGACAGTGAAGAAAAATATTTTTATAAAAGCGGTAAGAATGCTGCGAATAGTTAATATGCTTACGGTTTTTATGTTCTCATCCATAGTTTACTATACTATACTCCTGAGTCTGGAAAAACCAACAGGATTCTGGAGATATTCAACCCTGTTTTTTCTTATTCTGATTTTTCTGGTAGTCGTTTACTTTCTAATAATAATCAGAAAAAACAAAAAATGAGTGAGCAATTTACCTTATAATATGGCTTCTGTTTAGACGGTTTCCTATAAAAAAGATTGCAGGGTACAAGGATTCGGTAAAAACTTATACTAATAGTGATATCTGCAACTGTAAATCAAAATCTCCCGGCCAATGACCTGATAGACAAGCCTGTGTTCTCTGTCAATTCGTCGCGACCAAAATCCGGACAGATCATATTTCAATGGTTCGGGATTCCCAATTCCATGAAAAGGTGTGCGTTGAATATCTTTAATCAATTGGTTAATCCGTTTAAGTATTTTTTTGTCATCCTTCTGCCAAGAAACATAATCCTCCCAGGCGTTTTTTGAAAAAACAATTTTCATCATTCCTCGATTAGGTCATGGTTTACGGTTTCTCCGTTTTTCATTTGCCTGATTGACTCGTAAAGCCGGTCTGCATTTGCCCTGGAGCTCAACAGATGAACAGTTTCCATAATAGAATTATATTCCTCCAACGAAATCATAACGGTTCCTTTACCGGATTTCCTTTTTATTATTAAAGTTTCATAGTTGTTTTCAACATTGTCTAAAAACTTTTTTAATTCCGTCCTGAACTCTGTAAAATTTGCAGCAATCATTATATTTACTTTTTATGTTATTAATTCGGTACAAAATTAAGTACTTTTTTTGATTTTTGCAAATATTTTGGCTAATTTAGTTTCGAAGGGCACGTAAAATGAAAATTCATTGTCAAGTTTTTTTAAATACTGGTTGACTTCATTATCAACCTGTGAACGAGTTAATACATTCTTATCTGCAATTATTATTGTGTGTCTTTTTGAACGACTGGTTGCTACGTTAAAAAGTCTATTTTCTAAAGAACGATGATAACTTGAGTTTGGGATAACATAAATAGCCACATCCGTTGTCAGACCCTGAACCCTTGAAACAGTTTCAATGAGTAGATTTTTATGATAACCCACAGTTTGAAAGATATTTTTCTGAAGTGCTTTTGTGGTTTCAATAAAGTAAGTCAACACCGAAATATGAATTTTATCATTAATCGACAACAAATGTTTTACCAATTCTGTTGAAAACTTTAGTGCGTTTTCTGGTTTATAATCTCCAACTTTCATATTAGTTTTTATTAGTGTTGGTCCGCCTTTCGGATTAAAAAAATTTCCAAATTCATAATTCATATCTTGGTAGGAAAGCCGAATATTCTTTTTAACTCTTGACTTTAAATGGTTTTGATAAAAAATCCCTGTATAATTAGAAGCTCTGTCTGTCAACCGATGAGTTTCTGTTAACTGGAATACTGGTAATGCAGCATTGACGGAAAGGGCTTTAAGCCCATCAACTAATACACCATAATTTTTGCGATTTACTTTGTCGTCACTAAGAGCTACAACCGGTGGTAATTGTTTTGTATCACCAATCCAAATATTTTTCTTTCCTAATAGTTTTGCCCCTCCAAACATAGCCAATAATGCTTGACTTGCTTCGTCAACAATAACATAATCAAAAGGAGGCTCATTATAAGTTTTAGCTGCTTGGCCACTTATTATATAAAATGTAGAAAGTATTAGTTTTCCAGGCTGAGGACTAACCAAAAATATTTATTACATACAAAATTATTAATATTTTCTATACATACAGCTAAAGTACATATTTTTTGATTTCCGCAATAAAATTTCAACATTTGTCATTATTTTGAATTCTGGATTTAGGATTTTGAAATTTAGTCTCCCGTCACCTCCGCCAATTTTCAATGGCTATATACCAGCTTTCTTTGTATGACGGGGAACGGCTGAGGGAATAATCGTTGTCGGTAAAGGGATTGTCAACTTTATAAAAATAAAATGTCATTGAAAGGGGATTTCCCGTTTTACCGTATATCCATTTTTCTTCGCCGTCTTTTCTGTAAACTTCCGTTGGCGGGCCATAAATGATATAAATCAGGCCTCTGTCCGTCTTCCAGCCTTCAACGAATGACGAAAAAACAAGATTGGCATTTTGTACCCTCGAGTAATATTTTTTTATCATATTCTTTGCACGTTCCGGGTTATCAGATGCGCGTTCAAGCCAGAAACTGTCAATGGCACTCTTATAATCGGCATAGGATAAAAGTTTGTCATACTCTTTGGATGTAGTCAGATATCTCAAAGGTGCAACGGCTGCCGCCGGTGTTGTAATTTCGGGAAAGCCTTCGTCAAAACTAAATAGTGTCAGCCCATCGGGTTTTTTCAAATCGGGTTGAATATGATAAATTCCCCGATTTGGAAGCTCCAGCAAAGGAGAATAACCATGTATCAGTTCGGTTAGCATAATACTGTCGGGTTTAAACCTGTAGGTTACATCCTTAACGTTTGCAAAAGGTGTTTTTGCAATAGGAAAAGACTGATTGTAATACCTGATAAATAGTTTTCGGACGGATGTATCATTACACAAAATGTGGAAATACTGTCCGGGTTGAATAAAACTGTTAAAAACCGGATAGCCGTCACTGTCGGTAACAAGGAAGTTCTGTCTGCTGTTTTTTTCTGATTTTTCAAGATTAAAAAACCGGAATACCTCATTATCCCTTCTTGTGTTGAGATCAACAAGGATAATTTTCAAAACATAATTTCCCGGAAAAGAAGCTTTAACCTCAAAATCAACAATCATCTCCAGACCTTTTCCATAGCTTGACGTATCGGTTACCTTTACCGTTGCAGAATCCAAAATTACGGACGATTCGTAAGATTGGTACAACTCATAACGAACCTCGATATTTGCACTAATAACGGTAGTGCCATTATTGGATACAAACCTGAAATCATCAGGCTTCAAACTCACATAAACCTGTGACAGAGAGTCGGATTTATGATAAATAACAGCCTGGAAAAATGAAAAATTATTTTCATCATACAGTTGTGACAGATTTATCTTACTCAGTTTTTTTGCAGTGACACTTTTTGTGACACTAAGCATTGACAGCATCAAAATCCAAATTAGCAATCGCAACTTCATTTGTACAAATTTTGTCTTTATCAATTAATTATCAATTGTCATTTTCAGAATCATCAATATATTTTTCAGGCAGCGACTTCGTAGCTTTGGCCCCCAATTTCTTTAATTTTTCGACGTGGCCGATAAGATTACCTTTCCCCTCAAAAAGTTTGCCCCGTGCATCTTCGTAGGTTTTCCCGACGGTATTTAACTGATTTCCCAGTTTTTCCATATCGGACACAAGCCCGTAAAACTTATCATAAAGTGCGCCACCTTGTTTTGCAATCTCGATAGCGTTCCGGGTTTGTTTTTCATGTTTCCAGATGGAAGATATTGTTCGCAAAGTTGCCAATAAAGTTGTGGGACTAACAATAACGATCTTTTTATCCCAGGCATAGCCGAAAAGGTTGTTGTCGGCCTGAATAGCAGCACTGAAAGCCGACTCAAGGGGCATAAAGAGCAACACAAAATCAGGTGTGTCAAAAAGGCCGGCATTCTGATAATTCTTGTCACTCAGCTCTTTAACATGATTTTTGATGGAATTAATATGCTGCTTCAGGAACTTTTCCCTGCTATGGTCATCGTCGGTATTGACAAACTCTTCATAAGCTGTCAGCGAAACTTTTGAATCAATTATAATATGCTTGTTATCAGGAAGTTTAACAACAACATCCGGCCTGATTATGTTACCTTCGTCATTGCGTGTCGAGATTTGTGTTTCATATTCAACACCTTCAACAAGCCCTGAGCGTTCCAGCACTCTTGACAGGACAAGTTCGCCCCAGTTTCCTTGTTTTTTCGTATCCGATTTAAGTGCCCTGGTCAGATTATTTGCTTCCTCGCTAATCTTATAATTAATCTCATAAAGTTTTTTCAATTCCGCTTTCAAGTCAGTTTGATCCTTAAGTCCCTTTTGATATGTATCTTCAACCTTTTTTTCAAAATTTTGAATTTTCTCTTTCAACGGTTTTAAGATGTCTCCTATTTTTCTTTCATTAACCACAGTAAATTCCTGAGAATTCTGTTTCAGAATTTTGTTTGCTATGTTTTCAAATTCGGTTGTGAATTTTTTTTGCAATTCCTCCATCTCTTTCTTTTGGTTCTCAAGCTTTTCCAGAAGATTGTCATTGTCATTTTCAGCTTTGGCGGCACGATTGCCCATTTGCTCGCTTTTCCGTCTCTCGGATACCAATTCCGTTTCAAGTTTTTCCATACTTTGCAGTAACCCGGAATATTTCGCATTGAGAATACTCTTTTCCTTGTCCAATTCGGTAATTTCCTCTGCTTTTTGTTTTTCAAGTAATGCAAGTTCCGATTTAAACTCGCTCATTTTAGCGGTAATCTTACTTTTCATAAAAAAGTAGATAATAAGTCCGCCGAAAATGATACCTGATAGTAAATAGATTATCTCCATCATATTAAAATATTAATTTTAAAGCGTAAAAATAAGCAATAATTATACCTCCAATGAGAAATTTATTAATTTTACGGGATGTAATGAAAAGTAACGTTATGAAATCTCTGTTTTTTCAACTTAAAATAATTTGTATAACACTTGTTGTTATTCCTTTAATTGTAGCGGGTTCGGCAGTTGCCCAGAATCTGACACCTCCTTCACCATGGGGTGGAAAGAGAATGCTCAAAGAATTCATTAAGGAAGAGATGGTTTATCCGGATGCGGCTTTGAAGAAAAAAGTCGAAGGTACGGTTGTCTTTTCATTTGTTGTTAATAAAGACGGCAGCGTGTCGGATCTTAAAATAACGCAGTCTGTCAGCAATGATATTGATAATGAGGCCATACGAATATTCAGAAAAATATTATGGAATCCTGCAACAAGAATCGGTAAGCCTGTAAACTATGTTACCACATTTGAAATAAAATTCAACATAAAAAAATACAAAAAAATGTGCAAGGCACGGGGATACACAAAGATAAACTATCCATATGAACCTGTTGACAAAAGCGACAAAATATACTCATTTTCAGAGGTTACCAGGTCACCGACTCCGGTTTTCTCAAGCAGGGATTACAATTTCTCATCCTTTATTGCCAATAACTTAAAATATCCGGAAGCTGCCTTTAAGCAAGCTGTTTCAGGAGTTGTAAAACTACAATTTGTTGTTGAGCCTTCGGGAAGGATATCTAATATTGTTACGAAAAAGGCATTGGGTGCAGGTTGTACCGAAGAGGCTATCAGGGTTGTAAAACTGCTTAGGTGGAATCCCGGCATTCACAACACTGAAGCCGTTCGCACTTTTATGACAATAGAGATTGCTTTTAATGTAGCCGATAAAACCGTTAAAGGAAAAATCCCCACTCCCGGGCAGGTGTATTGAGAATTATTGGTAACTGAAGTTTCGCATTAAAGATATTAATGTTACATATTATCGGGTATGCGTTCATTGTATTTATACTCTTATACCTTTGTGGATCTTAGTGTCTTTGAGTCTTAGTGGCAAAACAGCTGAAAAATAGCCACAAAGGCACGAAGGCTCAAAGGAAACACAAAGAAGAACTTACAAAATGAAATCTTTATAATACTGATATACCATTTGTTACAAAACCGTTAATTCCGTAATCTATTGTAATTCACCCTTAAACATTAAAGTACGAAAAATCAGTAAGCAAAATTATTTAACGTGACAATTCGACAACTTCCAAATCTTTAATCTGCTTACCGTCAATTGTAAAACGGACGAAAGTAATAACCTTGTGGAGTCCCGATTTTCCGGCAGCTCCCGGATTGATATGAAGCAATTGGTGCTTCTTGTCGTACATCACTTTTAAGATATGAGAATGCCCCGAAATAAAGAGACCGGGTTTCTCCTTTTCAATCAACCGGCGCACAGCCGGCTCATATCTTCCCGGGTAACCTCCTATATGTGTCATTAACACTTTAACATCCTCGCATTGAAACATTTGAAACCGGGGATGAACAGCGCGTACCTGATAAGAGTCAATATTGCCGTACACAGCCCTTAACGGTTTAAAGGAGGCAAGTTTATCTGCCGTTTCAATATTCCCGATATCGCCTGCATGCCATATCTCGTCACATTCTTTCAGGGAATCAAACAATTTGGGATGCAGGTATGTGTGTGTGTCGGAAATCAACCCTATTCTTTTCATAATATGCGAGTTGCGACAATTTTTATCTGAGCCTGTCAGCCGACCTTACCAGTTTCTCATCTTTTCCGATATAAATGTTTGCGATGAAAAGAAATACAATCGAAATAAGGGGCAAATAGGCACCATATTCATAAGTGACATCAGCGCCCGCCCGGTTCAGCATCCATTGAGGATATCCGAAGAGTATCCCGACAACCAGAATGGCAATCAGAAGAATGTTGAATCTGTTAAGACGTATTTGCAGAATCCTGTTTTTAAATTTGAATATTGTAATACCGGCAATAATAATAATTACCGAGTTCATTATGGCAAGAGGCAACGCAATTAAAAAACTCATATCCAATGAGCTATCCGGTGTCATGTTTTTCATATTAGTCAGAAACAGCTTGTAATAGCTTAAATCCGAGATGAATACTGCAAGAGGAGTAAAAAAAAGCACTATCTGAACGATAATTACCAGAATCAGAAAAACCGTTTGTATCCTTTGAATCATAGCTTTAATATTTATCTGTATTAAACGAAGTATATTTTTATGGCAAAGATAAACCGAAAGAAAGTATGGTTGCTGTTTTTTTTAAAATTTCTTGCAATATAAAAAAATCATTTGCTATCATCCGGGTTTTGATCTTCCTTCTCTTTTTCTTTCTTTTTTACTTTTTTCCCGAACTCTCTTTCTTCCTTGGTTCTTCGCTTAAAAAGATCTTTGAACTTATAAAACTCTTTAGTATAAGAAAGCCCGATACCCTGAGTGTACAACGAATAGTTTTGATAGAGCAGGTTATTGTTGGCGCGGTTAAAAGCAAAAGCCCGCCAGCGGCCGTCGTCGGTCAGTTTCACTTCCACATCAACCTCGCCGACAATATCATTTGTATTCCTGGTGTCGTTTTTCCCCCTGACCCCGACATTCCCGCTAACGGAGACTCTGTTGTCAAAAAGTTGGGTTGACATCTCAACGCCAACCTCCTGCGCAAAATTTTCATCCCCGGGTTTATAATTCACACCTATGTCAAAATCATCACTTATCCTTGACAAAATGTTATTCAGTTGATTGGTTAACAAAGATATAGAGTTAAAGCTAAGGGAGCCTGTATATCCCGAAGAGTAGTAAAAACTATTCATAACAAGAAGAGAGAGAACTTGCTGGTTCATCATAGCCTGGTCGGTAGTATCTATTCTGGAGAATATATAACTCTTATCGGTCTCTTTAAGATATGGAAAATCAATGGAAAATGTAATATCGGGATTCATAAGTTTCCCCCTCATATGTATTATGCAATCCACATCTACTCTTGTAGCCGAATCCTGAGGAGGGCCATACTCTCCAAGCTGAGTCTTAACCTTGTAAGCAGCCGAAATATCAACCTTTGCATCATAGGGATTATCCTGCCAGTCTATACTGCTGCCTCTTAATATTTCAAAGTCGCGGTTAATGATATTTTGAAGTGTCAGGAAAAAAGAACCCCGTTCAATAATATATTTTCCTGCCATAGTAAACTTATCCGGAGGTTTAAGCGTCATCTGAATCGTACCGTTTCCTCTTCCTCTGAGATTTCCCATTTGAGCAGGTAAAAACAACTGAAGGTTTGCATCGTAATCAAGAGCAAGCTTTAAATCCATACTAAATCCTTTGACTTTTGTATTAAATTCACGCACCTCTTGAACGACAACCGTATCGCTGTTATCACCGACAAAAGTCACAAAATTATTATCAGCCACCTCCGAGACCGTATTGAGCGGCAAATAAACCATGGTGCCCTTATCTGTCTTTGCATCAATATTAAGATTAATATTGTCGGTTGGTCCAGAAATTCTCAGTTTTCCGGTTGCAAAGCCCTTTCCGTAAAAGATATCATTATTTGAAAGTGTAGTGTTCAGAACGGCAAGTTCTTTAATATCAAAATTCAGGTCAAGATTAATATTGCTAAGGTGATCGTGATAGATTGCTCCGTAACCGGTTGCTTTATTGTTTAAAGAATCGTTAAGGACAAGATCGTTAAAATATATCTTATCCTTGTCGAAAAAAACTTTTTCCGCAAAAAAGTATCTCACATTCAAATAATCAATGAGCACCGAAACCCGCATAAGGTCAAGTTCTCCTGTTAGTTCCGGCGCATCCTTTGTACCTAGAAGTTTTAAGTGGCCTTTACCCAATCCGCCGATTTTTGAGGAGAAGGATTCGGTAAACGGCTCTAAGGTTTTAAGCTTAAAATTATCCAGATCAATGTCCAAATCAAAATTCCGGTTTTCGTTTTCAGGGAGATATCTACCCGTAATTTCAAATGTTTTCTTCTCTCCAATGTTTCCCTTATAAACCAATTGTCCAAGAATGTTCAATGTCTTGTCAAGCGGATTCCAGGTAGTATTTAAATAGAAATCTCCCAGCTTTTCATCCTCATAATACAAATTTGAAACATTTATATCCGAAAGAAAAGTTGCAAAGTGATAAATATTGGATATTTGAAATTCACCATTCACAACACCGGAAACGTCAATACCGCTATTTTTCAGAGCAAATTCAACAGTTGCAAGATTAAAGTTATCAAATTTCACCGACAGGCTATCCATTGGATTTTCGGATATTTCCCCGTTGATATAGAGTCCCTGGGAACCTGATCTAAATGAAAAATCACTGAAAGACAGATAGTTTGAGTCTATTTTAATAAAATTATCAGGATAAATATGCCAAAGAGTATCGCTTATCATAATTTCCGATTTATTAAAACTTATGGAGTACTCTTTGGTTGAGTTAAACTTCATTACACCGCCAATATCGGCATAACCCGTGTGGTATCCATCCCTGTTATCCCATTTAAGGGAGTAAATGAGAGAGTCGTTCCTTGCTTTTGAACTAAAAACCAGACTGTCCATAAAAAGGCTGTCGGTAAAGTAAAACCTGCCGCACCCTGTCGTCATATTTATATACTCGTCACTAAGAAAGAAATCAAAATCCCAGTTTTCCAATCTATTTCCAAAGATTGAAAGGTTAGGCGAATGACCTTCAACAAACAGATTTCCCGTCATCGAGTTATAACCTCCGATCAGTGTTGTGTGAGGTGCTATTTCATAATCAGGGGCAAATAATTTCGTTACCGGAGTGGAGTTTTTAACGGTAATGTCAAAAACGAAATCCTGAGTAGCCAGGCTGTCTGCACTGATACCGGAGCGGGCAAATAGAGAGTTAAGATAGCCGTTGAATAAATTACTAACCGACTCATCCAGATCTTCAAAAAGGAAAGCCCCCTCCACGGAAGCATCGGCGATATCCGAGAAGAGGCGTATCATTGCATAATCCGATGAATCTCTTGTAAATGAAAGTGTAAAATCATCCATTTTATACTTCTCTCCCTTTTCATAGTAACGAGTACTGTCTATTTTGATAATGCCCTGCATCTGGTCAATCTTGCTACCCCAAAAATCAAAGTCAAGATTACTGGATAACCTCATCAAAGAATCGCGGTCGGAAAGGTTAAGCCTGTAAAGCATTGCATCTCTCACTACCGCACTGAAGTCGAAATGAGGTATTGCCAGGCTGTTGTTAACGGCACCGTTAAATACAAGGTTTAGATTCTTGTCGTCAACACTTACATTCCCGTTAAACCTGTTGTTGGCAATATCTCCTTTGATGTCAATATTTTGATAAACATAATCGTTAAACTCAAGTGAATCTATCTCTCCCTTAAGGTTTACTTTCATAATATCGGCAGTTGCTCCCTCCCCTATTATGTCTGCCGAGCCGTCAATTTTACCCAATCTATTTATACCGAATAATATACCGGCATCAAAATTATGTGTGCCGAGAGAACCGGCATAGCTCAGGTTATTATCATCCTTATTTACAAGAGCAAGATTTGTAGTTATGTCTCCTATTTCCGTTCTGAACTCTGCATCGGAAACAAAATCACTGATAAAACCCGTAAACTTTCCCGTAATATTAACCGTTCCTAACTTTTGCAGAAACTCAGGCACAACAATATCCGGATCCTCCGTAGGCAGTTTAAAGTTTGAAATATCATCGGAAGAAGTAATAAAACTTGAAGCCGAAATATGTATAAAAGTTTCATAAATGTCAGGGAGGCCGCTCATTTGAATGTTGCCACGAAACTGAGTGTTGTCACCAACGGCAAATTTAAACTGTTTAGCTTTAAAGTTATTCACATATCCCTTTATCTTGCCCATAACTTTGATCCTGTTATCCATTGAGTACATCACGGGAGCAAAATAACCCACCTCACTAAGGTTTATTATTGACGGTCTGAAATCGGCATCAATCTTTACTTTTTCAATAAAATCACTAAAATCGTCAAAACCGTTAGCTGAAAATTGCAGGTCGGCATCAATATCATTTTCAGGAGTTCTTACTTTCAGCTCTTTGGCAATGATTCCGAAGGAGCCGACCTTTATATCCCCTGAAAGGCTGTTAACCGTGAAGCCGCTTTTCTCATACAGTGACAAATCATTAATAATTGCCGATAACGAGTCATTCATTATTACAATATTATCAACATTCAAATTTAAACCCGATATATCAATATGTGCAAAATCCACCTTGCTCTTTTCCTCAGGTTCATTTTCATTATCATAAATAAATCTTGATTCCACAATCTCCAGTTTTCCCAGGCCTATGTCCCAGGCCTTCGGGGAGGATTGTTTTTCCGTTGTGTCCTTTTCGGTTGTATTGTATCCAAAAAGAAACTGAAAATTGAAGAATTTTTCATCTTTATACTTTCGTATTCTTATATCTGCCCCTTCGGTATCTATTTTCTTTAAATGTACAATTCGTTTTTTAGTATTAAAACGGTCTAACCGGATATCAAGCTCTCCACTGCAAATCAAGGTATCACCGTGTAAATCTTTAATCAGAAGATTATTCAGTTGTATATTATTAAAAAATGATATGTTGATCTTATCAATAGAAATGTATGTATTAAACTTTTCGGAGTAGTACGAGGTGGCTATTCTGGCAAGAAGCGTCTGGGATATTGAACTTTGCAAAAGAAAGAAAATCAGGACAATAACAGTAATTAATCCTGTAAAAAAATAAACTCCCGATTTAAGTATCCTTTTTTTGATAATTTTGTCCTCCCAAAAGATAATTGCAAACTGATAAAAGTATATCTCAAAGTATTAATAATGCAAAATTACAGAATAATTTACCAACAAACGAATGTGGAAAACTAAGCACCAATATTATACATACATCCCGATATGAAAACATATATATTAAGCATTGAATCATCGTGTGACGACACCTCAGCAGCAATCCTTCAAGATAACAAGATTCTTGCCAATATTATTGCCAATCAGGATGTACATAAACGTTACGGAGGTGTTGTGCCGGAACTTGCTTCAAGAGCACATCAGCAAAATATCATTCCGGTTGTTGATGCAGCCTTAAAAACTGCCGGGATAGACAAGAAACAACTTAATGCCGTTGCATTCACAAGAGGCCCCGGACTTCTGGGCTCTTTGCTCGTAGGGACTTCCTTTGCCAAAGCTTTTGCACTTGGATTGCACATCCCTTTAATAGAGGTTGACCATTTGCAGGCTCATATTCTGGCTCATTTTATTCGGGACAGAAAGGAGAATAAAGCTGTTCCGTCATTACCGTTTCTTTGCCTGACGGTTTCGGGCGGGCACACACAAATCACTTTGGTTAAGGATTATCTTGATATGGAGATCATCGGAAAAACCATTGACGATGCGGCAGGTGAGGCATTCGATAAGGCTGCCAAGATTATGGGGTTGCCTTATCCCGGCGGCCCTGTGATTGATAAACTTGCAAAAGAAGGCAATCCCGCAAAATTTACTTTCCCGAAGCCGAAAATAAAAGGACTTGGCTTCAGCTTCAGCGGGTTAAAAACTTCTTTTCTCTATTTTCTCAGGGATAATCTTAAAACAAACCCCGACTTCATTGAGCAAAACAAAGCCGACCTTGCCGCATCAATTCAGAAAACCATTGTGGATATCTTAATAGAGAAGATGATAACCGCCGTTGAACAAACCGGAGTGAAAGATGTTGGAATAGCGGGAGGCGTTTCGGCTAATTCGGAGGTGAGAAAAAGATTGACGGAAGAGGGTGAAAAAAGAGGCTGGAAGGTGTTTATCCCCGACTTTCAGTTCACAACCGATAATGCTGCAATGATAGGCATTGTGGGATATTTTAAATATCTGAAAGGAGATTTTGCCGATCAGAGTGTGGTACCTTATGCAAGAAGCGGAGGAGGAAAACGAAAAAATACGGGATGACCGGTACTGCAAAAATAATAAAAACGACATTAAGCAAATATGACTGGCAATATATTATCAAAAGAGGAGTTATTTGAATTTCTCGAAGAAAAATACGAGTTATACAATCGTCCGGGATTTATTGAAGATGATCCGGTTTCCATACCCCATAATTTCACAAAAAAAGAAGATATCGAAATCTCCGGTTTTCTTGCGGCTACCATAGCCTGGGGGAACAGGAAAATTATTTTGCGAAATGCCGGCCGTCTGAT
>JALSSR010000299.1 GCA_026984135.1 Bacteroidales bacterium | reverse complement strand
AATGAATTCCCTTTTGTGGGATTTAGTGTCATTTGTGTTTTCGTGTTTTTATTTTACCACGAAAACACAAAAACCACAAAAATGTTAGCTTTACTTCAGAGGTTTTATTTTTCGACAAATCTTTCATTAGTCTCACCTTTAGGGGAGATTTAGAGGGGTAAATTACCCGAATTGCGGCTTCATCA
Source organism: Bacteroidales bacterium (assembly GCA_026984135.1). GTDB lineage: Bacteria > Bacteroidota > Bacteroidia > Bacteroidales > JAADJA01 > JAADJA01. The sequence goes on along the minus strand of JALSSR010000299.1, from coordinate 6,029 downwards.
CAGTGTGTTTAAATTAGACAGCTGATTGATTTTTCTTCATTGAGAATTTCCCCCTTAACTCTGCCTCTTGTCGGTGTTGTCACCGACAAGGAATCGTCATCACCAACAAACCTTACTTTCCGGTATTTTCATTATGCGCGGGATTATTCAACCGTCACGAGAAAATAGTTTTTTTTCCCTTTTTGGGCAAGAATATATTTTCCGTTGAGAAGGTCTTTGGTTCCGATAGCATAATCATCTTTAACTTTTGATTTATTTATCGAAACACCGTTATCTTTCAACATTCTTCTGGCTTCACCTTTCGAGCCGAAGATGCCGGTCTTTTCCGACAGAAAGTCAATAACACCTATTCCGGCCTCAACTTCGCTTTTTGCAACCGTACTTTGCGGAACTCCTTCAAAAACAGATAACAGCATATCTTCCGACAGGTTACGTAATGTTTCTGTTGTTCCCTTTCCAAACAATATTTGTGATGCCTCAACAGCTGCATTATAATCATCTTCGGAATGCACCCTTACGGTAACATCCTTAGCGAGAGCCTTTTGCAAAATACGCAGGTGGGGAGCCTTTGAATGTTCTTCAACGAGTGTTTCTATCTCTTCTTTTGACAACAAAGTAAAAAGTTTGATGAAATTTTCGGCATCCTCGTCAGAAACATTCAGCCAGTATTGATAAAATTTATAGGGTGAAGTCCTTTTGGGGTCAAGCCATACATTACCTCCTTCGCTTTTCCCGAATTTACTTCCGTCGGCTTTTGTTATCAAAGGACAGGTAAGCGCAAAAGCCTCACCTTGCGCTTTACGGCGGATAAGCTCGGTGCCGGTGACAATATTTCCCCACTGGTCGGAGCCGCCGAGCTGAAGTTTGCAGTTCTTATTTTTGTAAAGCCAGTAAAAATCATATCCCTGAACAAGCTGGTATGTAAATTCGGTAAACGACATTCCCGTTTCAAGTCTTTTCTTCACCGAATCCTTGGCCATCATATAATTAACGGTAATATGTTTCCCCACGTCACGAATAAAATCAAGGAAAGTAAAATCTTTGAACCAGTCGTAATTATTCACCACTTCGGCTCTATTTTCGCCATCTTCAAAGTTCAGAAAACTCATAAGTTGTTTTTTCTGGCTTTCCAGATTATGATTAATATCTTCAACGGACAACAATTTTCTCTCTTCGCTTTTACCCGAAGGGTCGCCAACCATTCCCGTTGCTCCTCCAACCAAAACTATCGGTTTATGACCTGCCCTCTGAAAATGCATCAGCAACATTATGGGAACCAAATTACCTATATGCAAAGAATCGGCAGTAGGATCAAATCCCACGTATCCCGTAGTCATTTCTTTATTCAGTTGTTCTTCCGTTCCCGGCATTACGTCATGTATCATACCGCGCCAGCGTAGCTCTTCAATAAAATTGATCTTCATAGTCAAAAAATTTTTGCAAAAATAGAATTAATGGATTAGAAACAGCCAATTGTTTTTTGAAAATTATGATTCCGGTTGCATTGCTTGCATTTTTGTAATATAGCAATGGTAAAGTCGAATCGCTTGATCAGGAGAAAAATCTCACAAAGTAAAAAAACTAAAAAAATAGTTGTATAACTAAAATATTAGTTATATATTTGCAGCGTCATAAAAAAAATGGCTTTTTTTATACAATAATCAACTAAATTATTAGTTATTAAACTAAACAAATAGTTAAAAATATGAAAGAATTAACAAAGGCTGAGGAGCAGATAATGCAGATACTGTGGAAGATAAAGAAGGGTTTTGTGAACGACATTCTCGAAAAGCTGCCCGATCCGAAGCCGGCATACAATACGGTTTCGACAATTGTCAGAATTCTGGAAAAGAAAGGTTTTGTCGCCCACAAAGCCTATGGCAAGTCACACGAGTACTATCCTCTTCTCTCGAAAAAGGAATACACTAAAAAGTACTTCGGGAATTTTATGACAAATTATTTCGGCAATTCTTATACGGCACTTGCCTCATTTCTGGCCGGTGACAAAAACATAAGCATCAGCGACCTGGAGGAAATAAAAAAGCTAATGGATGAAGAAATAAAAAGAAAAAAGAAGTAAAAATCATGAAAGAAACACTACAATACTTTATACAGTCGGGATTCAGTATGATAGTTATGTACCTATTCTACTCGCTCCTGCTCAAAAAAGAGACCTGCTTCACCTGCAACAGGGTTTTCCTTTTGTCAAGCCTGCTCTTTTCGGCACTCGTACCTTTTACATACCGGTTGTTTCAGAGTAATATCATCAGTGAACAATATTATGCTATGCTGGAACCGATAATTACGGGCCCGGATATGCAAGCTACTCCAAACAACGAATTCAATCCTGAAACAATGTTGTTATGGATTTATCTCACGGGAGTATTAATTAATATAGTAAGAATTTTGATCCAGGTTTTCAGGATGGTTGTTCTTGCACAAAGATACGGCATCCGGCGTCAGGACGGTGTTAATGTTGTTTTTACCGATAAAAAAGTTGCGAACTATTCATTTTTCAACATTGTGTTCCTGAATAAATCGGAAGAGAACGAGGAGAATATCAAAAGGATAATCACCCATGAAAAGGCTCACATCAACCAAAAACATTTCATTGACCTGATCATTATTGAACTAATGACAACCGTTTTCTGGTTTAATCCCGTAGTCTGGTTTTACAGGCGATCACTAATTGCCGTTCATGAGTATCTTGCCGATGAATATGTCCTTTCACAGGGAGTTGAAAAAGCAAGCTATCAGAATTTACTGATAAGCCGGTCATTCGGATTACCGGTATATGCATTCACAAATTATTTCAATCAATCATTAATTAAAAGGAGATTTATTATGATGTCAAAAACAAAATCAGGAAACAGAGGACTGTTTAAGCTTTTACTGGCTTTGCCCTTAGTCTTCTTAATTATTTTCACAATTTCGTGTAGTGATACCACGGAAAAGCAACCGGCACATATTTCGGAAAAAGCACCGCCGCCGCCACCGCCGCCGGACGATAATTCGATTAAAAAGGATTCGGTTACAAGTAATATATTCAATCTTGTTGAGGAGATGCCCGAATTTCCCGGAGGCGATGCCGAAAGGATAAAATACCTTAAAAACAACCTGAATTATCCTGAAGTTGCAAGGAAAAACGGAATTGAAGGAAGGGTATTTGTAACTTTTGTAGTCGAAAAAGACGGTTCTTTATCGAATGTAAAAATCTTACGGGGTATCGGCGGAGGATGTGATGAAGAAGCCGTGCGTGTAATCGAGAATATGCCGAAATGGAAACCCGGCAAGCAGAAAGGTCGAAATGTGAGGGTGCAATTTAATATGCCCATAGTTTTCAAACTGAATACCGCTAATAAATCGGCGGGTTAAAGTACCATGCGCCTGTGGCAGGAATCGTAAAAAAGTATGGAGATATGTTAACAAGAAACTCAATATATATTGCAATCGGGATTATCCTGTCATTGGCGCCTTCTTTTTCTTATTCACAACTGTTCCTGCGAAAAGTTAACAGATACGACGAAAACGGAAAGCGAACCGGACTGTGGGTTAATTATTGGGATGATGAGAAAAAAATACCAATGTCAAAAAATCATTTTAAAAATGACCGTGAAACGGGAGTGTGCAAAGACTACCATAATAATGGAAAACTTAGGTTAAAATTCAGATACCATAAAGACAGGATAAGAGTTAAGTATTATGATGAAAACCGCCATCTGGAACAAAAAGGATGGGCGGTTATGGATTTTACGGAAAAAGAGATACACTATTTCTGGCATGGCCAATGGAAATTTTTCGATACAAACCGGAAACTAATCAGAGTGGCTCTTTACAAAAACGGGAATCTTATAGAAGATAGTTTGGATACTAACATATCGGAATAACAATAAAATTATCAAGTAAAAATAAAATTTTTGCCAGATATTTTTTTATTTTCACTTTTCTTATCACCCTGTGTATCTGCCATTTACAATAACCATTATTTCGTATAATTAAAAATTACACTAACTTTTTCATCTTTTCTATTTAGGAACTTGTTTTTCCTATGTATTTTTTCTTATATTTGCAAAACCGTTTCAAAATGGGAATTAAAGTTTCATATTGAAACACCGGCACAACACCATATTGATTGACAAATGATTAATAATCAGACATATAAGCTTGTGGCACAGAGATGGCAATTAACACTGACAGCAAATCAAGTGTTAAACATTTTAAAATTTAAAATTATGAGGTCAATCTACATCACATTAATCGCAATTTTCGTGTCACTGAGCACATTTTCACAAATCACATCAGACACAACTTTTTCAAAACAGTGGAATTCCGAAACTCAAAGCTGGGAAGCTTACACCAGGACAATCACAACTTACGCCAATGATTTGGTCAGTTCCGAACGTGTTGAAGTTTATCAGGGAAACAAATGGGTTAACTACAGCTTTAAAGGTTATTATTACAATAACGGAAAAGTAATCGAAGAGGTTGAACAGTATTGGAACGACTCCAAACTTAAGTGGGTGGACAATTTCAGGATGCTATACAGCTACGATGAAAACGGAAACCTTATTAAACTGTTACATCAGAATTATTATGACGGGAAATTTGTCAGCACCCGCAAAGAAAAAATGGACTATTACCCGAATGGCGAGCTGAAAGAAAAAATCATCCAAAAGGTAAATGAAGATCAGGCCTGGACAAACTTCCTGAGGTATCAGTATTATTACAATGCCAATGACCTGCTCATCGAAGAAAACCTTACTTACTGGAATGAGGACAAATGGGACGAAGACAGCTATACAACAAGTTACAGCTACGACAGTAATGGAAATCTGACCCAAAAGACAAAGATGCTGTGCCACAAAAACAAAAAAGATAACAACTCGAAAGAGGAGTTCATTTACAATGAGGACAATCAACTTCAGGAGTATGCAATTTACAACTGGGTAAAAAAACATTGGGTAAAAAGAAACAGAATAGTTTATTCCGATAATAACAACTCGAGAACAATTTTGAGCCAGGTTTGGTCGAAAAATGAATGGACAAACAGCACTTCCACCGAACTCCCTGACGGTAAAACAAATCCTTCGATCAATGATCTCGACTACAGTATATCTTTCGATATTCACTCTAATCGTCTCGGAACAAAAGCTATAATTGAATTTGATAATCCGTATAACGAGCGTTATTTTGTACGTGTTGTTAATGAAGACGGATTGATTGTTAATGCAGAAACTACTAATGGTAATGAAATTTCAATAGATTCTTATTATTTAGAAGGAGGTTTATACTACATTGAACTTCAGGGTAGTAATTCTTTTTCTGGTAAATTCTCAATTGAATAGGACACCTACCATGTAGATTACCTTACCTTGATTTGCTGAGCCACCCCTATCCCTGGGGTGGCTTAATTTTTTCACCATACTACAATCATAATTAAAACCCAATAATCGGAAATATAATTCGTTCACACTTTATTATATCTTTGCACAACAAAATTTGCATATACAGTGAGATTAAAAAAAATATATGTTCTGGTCATTAAATCCTATATCGGGCCTCTGCTTTTGACTTTTTTTATTTCCCTGTTTGTGCTGCTTATGCAATTCCTGTGGAAATATATTGACGACCTTGTCGGGAAAGGTCTTGAATGGTATGTGGTAGCAAAACTGTTAATGTACGCCTCCTCTACATTTGTCCCGCTTGCTTTGCCACTTGCTATCTTACTATCATCCCTTATGACATTTGGAAACCTTGGTGAGTATTATGAACTGGTTGCAATGAAAGCCTCCGGAATATCGCTGCGAAAGATAATGAAGCCGTTGGTGGTGGTGTCAATACTGATAAGTCTGTTTGCCTTCTATTTTTCCAACAACGTTTTACCTGTTGCCAACCTGAAGTTCAAGTCTCTTCTTTATGACGTTAGAGAACAAAAACTTGCACTTGACATTCCCGAAGGTATCTTTTACAACAACCTTGACGGATTTGTTATCAGAATCGGGAAAAAGGAGAAGGACGGGAAAAGAGTT
>JALSSR010000298.1 GCA_026984135.1 Bacteroidales bacterium | reverse complement strand
TGTGACTGAACAGTTGTATAAAAAAAATCATCAATAAACCTTGTATGATATTTTTAAAATAATACCTTTGCACGGAAATTTTAAGGATTTCGATTTAAATAAATTTATTAACACTTAAAAAGGTAATAATTATGAGCAAAAATGTAATTATTATCGGTGCTGCGGGAAGGGATTTCCACAATTTTAACACATATTACCGTGGAAACAAAGATTACAACGTAGTGGCTTTTACAGCTGCTCAGATTCCCGATATCGACGGAAGAAAATACCCGGCAGAGCTTGCCGGAGACTTATACCCGGACGGTATCCCGATTTACGCAGAAGAAGATTTACCAAGGTTGATAAAAGAGTTGAACGTTGATGACTGCGTTTTCTCTTACAGCGATGTTCCATACCAAAGGGTAATGGGCGTCAGCGCAATTGTTAATGCTGCCGGAGCCAACTTTATACTGCTTGGTCCTAACGATACGATGGTGAAAAGTACAAAACCGGTTATCGCTGTCGGCGCTGTCAGGACAGGCTGCGGAAAAAGCCAGACTTCACGGAAAGTGATTGAATATCTGATGGCCAAAGGGCTTAAAGTAGTCGCTATCCGTCACCCGATGCCTTACGGCGATTTGGTGGAGCAGAAGGTTCAACGCTTCGCAACCGTTGAAGACCTTGCAAAACACAAATGTACCATCGAAGAGATGGAAGAGTACGAACCGCACGTCGTTCGCGGTAATGTTATCTATGCCGGTGTTGATTATGAAGCTATCCTCAGGGCTGCCGAGAATGATCCCGACGGTTGTGATGTCGTGCTTTGGGACGGTGGAAATAATGACTTTCCGTTCTATAAACCCGACCTTAACATAACCGTTGTTGATCCTCACAGACCCGGTAACGAACTTTCGTATTATCCCGGTGAGGTTACACTCCGACTTGCAGATGTTGCCGTTATCAATAAAATTGACACTGCTTCTCCCGAAGGTATTCAAACCGTAAGGGAAAGCATTGCCAAGGTTGCACCGCAAGCAATCGTTGTTGATGCCGCTTCTCCCATAAAAGTTGACGATCCGTCAGTTATCAAAGGAAAGAAAGTCCTTGTTGTAGAGGATGGTCCCACTTTGACCCACGGTGAAATGAAAATAGGTGCCGGGACTGTTGCAGCTATGAAATACGGAGCTGCCCAATTGGTTGACCCGCGTCCTTACACCGTTGGTAAACTGGCCGAAACTTTCGAGATTTATCCCAACATAGGAACTTTGCTTCCTGCTATGGGTTACAGTGAGCAACAGCTCAAGGATCTTGAAAAGACAATCGAAAATACCGATTGCGAAGCTGTTGTCATAGGTACGCCTATTGACCTGAACAGAATTATCAAGATTAATAAACCCAATACGAGGGTCTATTATGATCTGCAAGAGATCGGAGACCCCGACCTTTCGGGTATCATTGACGATTTTGTTGAGAAACACAATCTTGTATAATATATTTCAAAAGGCGACCCCAACGGTCGCCTTTTTTTTCATAATTAATTAACAATTGGTTTTTGCTAACCATTATTATATAATTTTATCGCCGAAAATAATTCAACCGTCAGATATAATATGAAAAACAAAAGTTTAATTTCTATCACGGACATCACCAAAGAGGATTACAAAACAATTCTTGACCTCGCTGAAAAATTTGAGAAAAAGCCGAAGCAGAAAATTCTGGAAAATTATGTTGTCGCCTCACTCTTTTTCGAACCTTCAACACGTACAAGGCTGAGCTTTGAAAGTGCGGCATCACAGCTTGGTGCGAAAATAGTCGGATTTACCGATGCTTCATCTTCCAGTGTTAAAAAGGGTGAAACATTGAAAGATACCATTATGATGGTTAGCAATTATGCCGATATTATAGTTATGCGCCATCCTAAAGAGGGAAGTTCGCGTTATGCCAGTGAAGTGGCTTCGGTACCGGTGTTGAATGCCGGCGACGGTGCAAACCAGCATCCTACACAATGCTTGCTCGATTTGTATTCCATCCGCAAAACTCAGGGTACTCTCGATAATCTTCACGTTGCATTTGTGGGAGACCTGAAATACGGTCGTACGGTGCATTCACTCGTAACGGCTTTGACAAACTTCAATACAACCTTCCATCTTGTTTCGCCCGTTGAACTGAAACTGCCCAGCTCCGTCAAGAGGTATATCAAGGAGAAGAATCTCGATTATTTTCAGTACACGGAACTTGATGAAGTGATCCCGAAAGTTGATATCCTCTATATGACAAGGATACAACAGGAACGCTTTTCCGATCCTTTTGAGTATGAGAAGGTTAAAAACTCTTATGTTTTGAAAAACAGTATGCTTGACGACTCGAAACCCAATCTCAGGGTTTTGCATCCGCTGCCAAGGGTGAACGAAATCACCGAAGATGTTGACTCAAATCCCAAGGCATATTATTTTACTCAGGCATTAAACGGTGTTTATGTGCGGCAGGCACTTCTGGCTTTAACACTGGGAGTTAAATAAATCAAATCTTTAATCCGTAATAAATAATTATCATGGCAAAACAGGAAAAAAGAAAGGAACTTAAAGTTTCGGCAATCGAAAACGGAACCGTCATTGATCATATACCGGCAGAAAGCGTATTTCAGGTTATCTCTATTCTCGGACTCGACAGAATTCCCAATCAAATAATGGTGGGCACAAACCTTGAAAGTAAAAAATACGGGAAAAAGGGTATCATCAAAGTCAGTAAGAAATTCTTTGAAAAGGAAGATCTTAACAAGATTGCTCTTGTTGCACCCATTGCAACAATAATAGTGATAAAGGATTTCACTGTTGTCTATAAGGAGAAAGTTGAAGTGCCCGATTTTATTGATAAAGTTGTGAAATGTATAAACCCGAATTGTATAACAAATCATGAAAATATACCGACTAAGTTTACTGTTATTGATAAGGAAGATTTAAAATTGCATTGTCACTATTGTGAAAAAATTACGAAAAAAGAGAATATCAGTTTTAAGTAGGTTGTTAGCTTCGGCAAACCTTTCGGGTCGGGGAAGGCCGGTGCGACAGAGTCCCGAAAGGTTGAGACCGGAAGTGAGTTTATAGAGCACGAATTTTTAAAACAATTTTAAAAACATAAAAAAATGAAAAAATTTCTATTAACATCGTTCGCAGTTTTTCTTGCTGCAATCATTTCTTTCGGCCAGAAACCGTCTAAGGATAAAGGCTATTTTCAAGAGTATGAACCCGGATATTATCAGAATTTCATTCTGAAGGATGTCCGTCATTTTCAGGAGACCAAGAAGACAAAACCGAAAGAGAAACGATTTGAAATGGATCAGTCGGGAATGGATTTGCCCAACAAGCTTGATCTTTACACTTCGCAATGGTACAATCCGCCAATCTCTCAGGGGAATACCGGTACATGCTGGTGTTTTTCCACAACATCAATGTTTGAGAGCGATATCTACAGAATTACAGGACAAAAAGTGAAGCTTTCGGAGATGTTTACCGTTTACTGGGAATATGTTGAAAAAGCCAAAGGGTTTGTTGAAAGCCGCGGAACAACTTTGTTTGACGAAGGTTCCGAAGGTAATGCCGTTACAAGGATTTATAAGAAATACGGTGTGGTGCCCGAAAGCGTTTATAACGGCTTGCAAAAAGGTAGAAAGTATTATAGCCATGCAGGAATGATGAAGGAGATGAGAACATATCTTAATTCCGTAAAAAAAGATAATGCCTGGAATGAAGATTTGGTTATAGGCACTATAAAAAATATTCTGAATCATCATATGGGAGAACCGCCAACGGAATTTACTTATGAAGGTAAGACAATAACCCCAATGCAGTATATGAAGGATGTACTGAAGTTCAATCCGGACGATTATGTTGAAATACTTTCGTACATGCAGGAACCTTACTGGCAACAGGTTGAGTATAAGGTGCCTGACAACTGGTGGCACAGTAAGGAATATTACAATGTTCCGCTTGATGTTTATATGGATATTGTTAAAAAAGCCATTCGTGACGGTTACACAATGAGTATCGGAGGCGATGTGTCGGAAGCCGGATTCTCACGCAAAACAAATTGCGCTTTGATTCCCACTTTTGATATTCCTTCGGATTATATTGACGAGAACGCCCGCCAGTTCCGCTTTTCAAATCATACAACAACAGATGACCACGGTATGCATCTTGTCGGATATTATGAAAAAGACGGCAAAGACTGGTACCTGATAAAAGATTCAAGCTCCGGCTCAAGAAATGTTGGTGAGGATTCTCCCATCTTCGGTTTCTACTTCTTTAGCGAGGATTATATGAAACTGAAGATGATGGGATTTACTATCCATAAGGATGCCGTAAAAGATATTCTGAAAAAGTTTAAGTAAACTGTTTTTGAGTTTTTGCTTAAGTTCATAAATTTTGTAAAATCCATTTTACACTTTTGTATTGAAATTGTAAAATGGATTTTACGGTTTTTAATTAATGGTAAATTCCCATCGGGTCGGTTGTTCCGAATTAATCATTAGTCTCCGTTCAGGGGAGATTTAGATGGGCAGAGTACCACTTTTTCAGGATGGGTCAACGATTTATCTTTATTATAGATTAACCGCTTCCACAGCCTTGATTTCAGGAATTGCTTTAATCATAGCCGACTCAATACCACCCTTCAACGTCATTAAGCTGTACGGGCAGGCACCGCAGGCTCCCATCAATTGTACTTCAACAATATTGTCATCGGTGAGATTGATGAACTCCACATCACCCCCGTCTTTTTGAAGATAAGGGCGTATTTGTTCAATAACATTCTGAACTTTGCTTATTAAAGCAACTTTATCCTGATCAAGCATAACTTTCGTATTAAGTCTTTATTTCAACAATCTTAGTTGGCTCAAGGTTTGCATTTCTGATTGCAACTTGCTGAGCTGTATTTTGTGCCAACTCCATAAAGGCCTTTCCAACTATTGAAGTTTCGTCAAGAGCAACCGGATTACCGTTATCTCCCGCTTCACGGATGCTTTGTACCAGAGGAATCTGTCCGAGGAGTGCTACTCCCGATTCTTCCGCCAGTTTTTTGCCGCCCTCTTTTCCGAAAATGTAATATTTATTATCGGGTAATTCTTCCGGTGTGAACCACGACATATTTTCAACCAATCCCAAAACCGGAACATTGATATCCTTAGTTTTGAACATGCTGAATGCTTTACGTGCATCGGCAAGGGCAACTTCCTGGGGAGTTGTCACAATCACGGCGCCTGTCACCGGAAGTGTCTGTACCATAGTGAGGTGTATATCACCTGTTCCGGGAGGAAGGTCAATAATGAAATAGTCGAGGTCGCCCCACAAAGTATCGTTTATCAGTTGGTTAAGTGCATTTGTTGCCATTGCGCCTCTCCAGATGAGAGCTTGTGACGGGTCAACAAAAAATCCTATTGAGAGTACTTTGATACCGTGTTTTTCAATGGGTATGATTTTGGTTTTGCCGTCAACCTCCGTACCACCCGGATGTTGTCCTTCAAGGTCGAACATCAACGGAACCGAAGGCCCGTAAATATCTGCATCCAGCAGTCCGACTTTTGCTCCTGTTTTTGCAAGTGCCACGGCCAGATTTGCGGAAACGGTTGATTTGCCTACACCGCCTTTGCCCGAAGCAACCGCAATAATGTTTCTGACACCTTTCAGCAGAAGCTCGGTCTCTTTCCTACGGGTTGAAACCACCGATTCGTATTTGATCTCCAATTCAAGATTCGGGTCAACATATTTATGAAGGGCTGCTATACAATCATTCTTCATAACCGTCTTTAGGGGACAGGCCGGAGTTGTTAAAACCAGGTCGAGACTCACCTTATTTCCCTCAATCTTAATATTTTGTATCATGTTCAATGTGACCAAGTCGTTATGAAGGTCAGGGTCGTTAACATGACGCAACGCATCTAAAATCTGTTCTTTTGTTACTGACATATTTTTATTTATTTAGAATCGGTAAAAATAAACAATCCCACAAATATAAAGTTCATAAATATTAAAATATTTTTTTATTTATAATTTATTCTAAATTATCCGGTATTTGGTTATGATAGGGTCTGTTGAAAAAGCCTTTTAAATGAGTCATTACTTGTTGGTGTCAATTGATTTGTTAGTGACAAAACCAACAAGAGGGGAGGGGGAAGAATTATCAAAGTCAGTTTGAGCGGAGTCGAAAATAGGTTTATTAAACTGATGCCGAACGAAAATGCAAATTTCTTCGAGTTAAACTT
>JALSSR010000297.1 GCA_026984135.1 Bacteroidales bacterium | reverse complement strand
ATTGCTATAAGCCGAACCTGCTGCCGTAAAATCATAGGTGTAAACACCGCCGCTTTTGGTCATCCTGTTTGCGGAAATAACTCCGAGGTGATTTCTGTGCCAAACCACAGGATAAAGGCCGCTTGTATAGGTAATGCCGGGGAATGACAGATTACTTGTTCCGTCAAGGTCAACAACGCTTCCGTCATTGAGTAGAAAAGCAGCTTGCTCGGCAACAACCGTTCCGCTACCTGCAGAACCGGCATCACCTGCATCCCTCAATTGAACCAAAACCCAGTCAACAACATTGGCAGGAATAGAGCTAACACTTTCAGTGCCGTTATAATACCAATCCGCATTTATATTGCTATTGAAAGGCTGGCTCAACGGAATGAGTCCGAGGGTGTTGAGGTCGGTATTCATATCCGTACCGTTGTATGGACCGGCGAGCATCAACTTCAATGACATATCTACATCAGTTGGGCCCCAGTCTATTCTATCATAAAAATCATATTCAAATTCAGGGCCGGCAAAGTCGCCTGAGTAATTGGTAAATGTTACATTTCCGGTATTTGCTCCTTTCCACACATTATATCCAACACTACCATTGGTATTCTCAAAGTAAGCATAATCGGAAGTAAATGTATTGGATTCATTTAAAACAAGATAAGCCGAAGCAGGAGCACCATTTAAGAAGTTGCAATGATCAAAAGTATATACGGGATTAACAGTAGCTCCGGGATGAAGGTATATTCCATTTTGTCCCATATATTCAAAAGTAGCATAATTAGCAGCTATATTTCCATAAATATTACAATCATATCTACCTGTTCCCGAATGTGTAAGTGTGGCATAGCTCGAAGACGAACCTTCAATATAGAAAAAGGCACCGGTATTGACGGTAAGATGTTTGTTATCTCCAATTTTGAGTGTGCCTCCTGCTTGAACAAAAAGCACTCCATTGTTTAAATCTGCACTTCCCTGAACATCCATAATGTTTGCCGCCGTATGCAAAGCTCCGTCGGTAAGTGTAAAATTATTCAATACGGTAATATCATCGGTTAAAGTGAGCCAATCCCCACCGGTAGGTTTAGCAAGAATTAGATTATAAAAAGTTTCCTGATTATTTATTGTTACATCGCCGGGAGAATCAAAAGTTACCGTACCTGTTGATTCGTTAAAAGCGTTGCTACCGGCATTGTTTGTCCAGTTGCCACCAACAACAATTCCATTTCCGTTGGAGTTGAAAATACCCGAGTTTATTACGACGTTCCCTTTGATTACAAAATCGGGTGCTGTATTTGGCGGATATATAACATAATTTCCTGTTCTGTTAAATAGGAAATCGTTGATATAACTATTTGCATCAAACGAGATATAGTTAGCGACAGTACTTCCGATAAATTCAAATGTTCCTCCATTTTCTTGAAAACCGGCACTACTTGCTACTACCGTCTTTCCTGCCCTAACCGTACCTCCGGTAATATTTGACGTTCCTGCAAAACTAACATGAGTGTTTGTAAACTCAAGTAATCCCGAGGAGAGATTATAAGTTCCATGAAGCTCATTAGTGCCTGTATTACCAGCATCACAAACGTATGAACCACCGTCAATTGTTAAAGTTCCGGAAGAATTTTGAGTAATAAGCCCATGAGCGGTAACCGAACCGTCGCCTACATCCAGCAATCCGTTTAATGTAAAATTGCTACCTATTTCGAGAGAACCTCCTTTGGATTTTGCACCGGTTGGTTTCACGGGTTCATCCGAAAGTGTATTTTTCCCTGATTTTGTTGCGTTATATGCATAAAACTCGGAAGATGAATAGTCATGGTATGTGCCGTTTATAACCAGTGATTGATCGAATATGACCACTTTATTATTTTGCTTTGTGGTAAAGTCTCCGGCAACTACAACGGGAAATGTGCCGGTATTGTCAATAATCCATTTATCCCCTGTGGCCATATCCACAATAAGATTACCGATTTGGGTATTTGCAGATGCATTATAAATTCCGCCGAAGGCAAGTGTGTTTCCGAAGTACATAGTATTACCCGTCGTTGCTATAAAAGATGAACCGGGATCAAACCAAGCGGCATACGCAAGGTTGATTGTACCGTCGGAAATGTTTCCCGTGGAACCATCATAAAAATAAAGAATATCACCGAATAAAGTTCCTACATTAAGGACATCGCTACTATTGTTCATCGTTAATGTACCGGAGAAACCACAACTGTGAGCTACATTTAAAGTGTGTCCGTTAAGTTTTAGCTCACCGGATGATACGTATAATTCATTTGTTATAGTAAAATCCGAATTCAACGAAATGGTATTTGACTTGCTTCCCGGGCCCATAACCACTCCGCTTCTTTCGTCAACAACGGGTTTGCCCGTACCGCCGGATTCACCCTCTTTGGTTGATTTGTCAATATTCACATTATATAATGTACAACCGTTGGATTGGCTGATATAATAATCCGAACTTCCGTAAAACTCAAATGTTCCGGCTGTTGGAGTGAAGTCGGCTCTATTACCTGAAAATCCTTGAGACGTTCTAATGATTCCTCCCGTTATATTTTCCGTAAAAGAGTGAGTCGAAGAGTTATAAACATATATTCCGGCATCGTGGAAGTCGAGAACACCGTCGCTCATTGTAATTGAGGCATCAGCTAAATAAGGCCAGTAACTGTCAGATGTACCGCCGTAAATATTCATTGTTCCACCGAGAATGTGCAGATCTCCATCAATATCAACATAACCGTCATTGTTGGACAGGTTTATTGTACCGCCGGTATTAAGATAATAGGTACCGTATATACCATTATCAATTAGGTCGTTGGCCGTGAATGTACTCCCTCCCGCAACAATATCCACTGCTCCTGCTGTCCAGTCATAATGCTCACAAACAATATTATATGCGGTACCGCCAAAAGGTCTGAAAGCACCACCAGCGACTTTTGCAATTTCCAGTGTATCAAAATGTTCACTGGTACAATATTGATGTCCGCTCACAGGGCTGTTGAAGATTACTCTACCGCTCTCTGCAAAAGCGGCATCACCGGCATTATTAATCCAATTGCCTGCAACTTCTATCGTGCAACCATTCTCACTGAAAGTTCCCGAGTTTATAGTAACATTTCCTTTGATAACAAGGGGATTAGGAGAATTTTGCGGATTAATCTTATATGTACCGGCGGTTCTGTTAAAGAGGAAATTATTGATATAATTGTTATCGGCAAATTGGATATAATGTCCTGTTGAACTTCCAATCAGTTCCAACGTTCCTCCGTTTTGCTGAAAAGCAGCATTTGAAGCAAATAAAGTCCGTCCCACGCGAAATGTGCCTCCCGTAATATTAGAAGTACCGTCCAACAAAAGGTTGGAGTTTGAAAATTCTATCAAACCGGCGGAGAAATTGTAAGTTCCATCCCAATTACTCCAATTAGTTGTCGCATTTAAATCACAAACAAAATTTCCACCGCTATTGGAAAGAGTACCTGCATTGCCAATATGAAAACGACCGTGTGCCAATACATCACCGTCTCCCATATCCATCAATCCGTTCACTGTAAGATCATTATCTATTTCAAGAGAACCTCCTTTTGATTTGATACCGCCGGAAGAAGTTCCTCCCGACTCCGGACCGGCAGTCTTGGCAGCATCATAAACAAATAATTTACTTGTTGTATTATCCACAAAGTTGCCGTGCAGCATCATTGAGTTGTTTTGCATTTCGAATTCATTATGCGGGAAAATAGTAAAGGTACCGTTTACCACAAAAGGAGCTGTTGCCGATGCGGAAATATATGTTCTGGCTCCGGGGTTCTTATTTATTTCCACATTTCCGTAAACAGTTGAAGCCTCCTCGGACCAGGGGCCTCCTCCGTTAACTCCCGCAAACACTACCGTATTATTATTTCCGGCCGTAAAAGAACTTCCCGGGAGAGTTTTAAGCCAACCGTAGATATTGGCAATACCGTCGGAAAAATTCCCGGTTGATCCGGAATTGAAAGTCAAATAATGTTGATAATCCTGTCCGACATTCAAAGTGTCGCTTGCATTATCCAAAGTAAGTGTACCATAAACATCACAGTTATAAGGAATATTTAAAGTGTGTCCGTTGAGTTTTAGCTCACCGGAAGTAACCGTAAGCTCATTGGTTACCGTTATATCGGAATTCAACTTAATGCTGTTGGATTTTCCACCGTCGGAAACTTTTTCTCCCGAGTGCGGGTCGGTGAGAATAAGGGGGAGATTGCCACCTTTGGAAGATTTATTTATATTGACATTATAAAATGTACATCCGTTGGATTGTGCGATATAATAATCTCCCGAGCCGTACAGTTCGATGGTGCCTCCGGTTGGAGTAAAGTCGGCTCTGTTACCTGAAAAATATTGGGCCGTTCTGATCGTACCCCCCGTGATATTGGAAGTGAGTGTATTGGCACCGGAAACATATATACCGCAAGAAAAGTCCAATACCCCACCGCTCATTGTAATAGAGGCATTACCGAGATATGGCCACCAACTTGCCGAACCGCTTACATTCATTGTTCCTCCGTATATATGCAGATCGCCCTTGAGGTCAACATATCCTCCGGGATTGTTCAGATTAATCGTACCACCGGTATTCAAGTAAAAAGCACCGGTAATAGCATTATCCAACAAATCATTGGCAGTAAAACTACCCGACAGGACATCCACGGCTCCGGCAGTCCAGTCGTAAGCGGCACAAGTTACATCCGTGCCGTTCATCCTGAACGCGCCCGATGATTTGTTAACCTCTAATATATCAAATGTTTCATCGGAACAATATTGATGACCTGATGCCCCGTTGAAAACTACTCTTCCCGATTCGGTAAATCCATTTGCGCCTACATTATTTGTCCAGTTTCCACCCACATAAACGGGCTTTCCGTTTTGAATAAAAGTGCCACTGTTTATGGTAAGATTACCGGCAATTGTCATAAGATCACTTTTCACTGTCATAGAAGTTGTAGGAGAAATAACAACATTATTATAAATTGATGTTCCACCGTCGTAATCCTGAACATCCTGAACATCTCCATTTAAAATAAGTGACCCGGTATTAGATAATTTTGTAAAATCAACAGTACCCCCGTCATTATGAAAATTATATTTAAGGATTATACTTTTGTTTGAATAACTTTCAAATATAGCATTTGGATACATAAAACAAAACCAATTTACAATCAAATCGTAAGTAGAAAGATTACTGAAAGCTACTTTTCCACCCATACTCTTTTGATTATGAAGATTCCAAAAACTGCTGTTACTATCGTAAACACGTATCCAGGAAGTGGTATTCCCCATAAAGTGTACCCATACATTATCAAGGTTAATGTTTGCACCGCTTAAAAAATCCCAATCACCATATGGAACAAATGTCCCGCCGGCAGTACTATTATAAGATGAGCCCGAGTGCCAGGACACATCACCATAAACCTTTAATTCCCAATTTGCATCAAGGAATTCTATTTCCCCGTAAATATCAAGGTTTCCATTAAGCACAAGTTGTTGGTCATACAATTGCAAATCCGCACCTGCCGAAATAGAAAGGCTGTTACACTCTTCATCATAATAGTCAAGCCTTACCGGTTGTAAACCGGCATTTGCTATAACCACATCTTCTGTAGAAGTGGGAATATGCCCCAAAGACCAATTGTTATTATTATGCCAATAATGATTATACGAACCGGTCCACGTATTTGTGGCTTTACCCTCTTTGACATTCTTTGACGGACTGCCGTCATCCGGAATGTCACCGGACATTTTGAAATTTTCTTGCCCCGAAACACTAAAAATTGAAATCAGAGCAATCAGCATTAAAGAATAAAATTTTTTCATAACATATCTATTTTAAGTTAATAAATTTCCAACAATGATTTCCTGCAAAAAAAGAGTAATATTTTTATGTAACCAAAAAAAAGAGGTCATCAAAAGGTCATCATTGCAGTTTTTTTTACTATTTAGTATTTTTTGTTATTATTACAGCAATCAAAATATTAACCATATATCATATTGATTTTCAATCTATAACATATCATTGTTGGTAATTCATCGAGCTAATGCAATACAGTTGATTATTTTTTTCAAATTTTTTACTTTATTTTTACACAAAATTAATGTCATCATTAATTTTTTAAGGTAATCTGTTTTTCATATTCGTTTATTGCTAAAAGTAGAGAGAAGGTATGAATAAAAAAATATATATTTTTTTACTGTTATCTTTTGTTCCGTTTTACCAAATAAAGTCGCAGGTACAAGTGGACAGGATAATAAAAACCGCCGACAGTCTTGCCCAAAAAGATATAACATTGGGCATTGAGTATGTAAAACAAGAAAGGAAAAAACATAGGGGAGATTCGTATATTTCATTCAAAACCGCTCAATATCTCGGTGCAAAATATTCGGACATGGAACTGTATGATTCGGCAATTGTTTACTTGTTGGAAGAGGAAAAATATGCTTTGGAGAAGGGAGATAGCCTGTCATTGTATTATACCACCAGTGATTTGGGCTACATTTATATTTACAAAAAAGAATATCAAACGGCTATTAAATACTACCGTCAAGCTGTAAACTACTTTAAGGTATCTGGGTCGAGTACACAGGAAAAGAACAGATCAATGAAAAATCTGAGTGTCTTATTAAACAGCATAGGTTCTCTCTATATAAAAAAACTGCAATATGATTCCGCACTAATATATTTGTATAAAGCACTCGCAATAAGGGAAAAGATCAATGCTCCTGAGAGAATGATTTTTGCCAATCGTTATAATATAGGAGTGTGTTATTACAGTATGAATGATTATGAAAAAGCCATTAAGTTAAATCAAGATCTGCTGGAAAAAGCGAAGGAATCAAAAGACAGTGTTTATATGGCACGGGCATACAGTATGCTGGGTATCATCTACGTAGATACCAAAGATTCCTTAAAGGCTATAAAAATGTATCAAAAATCCATTGCGATTAATAAAAACTTGAACAATAAAAGAAGTCTTGCGAACAACTATGTGAATTTGTCGGATCTGTTAGTAAATCAAAATCAGTTTAAAGAAGCTGAAAAATATCTTAAAAAATCAAAACAAATAAGTAAGGAACTGGAAATCAATACTGCCTTTATAGATCTTGCTTTTGCCAAGCTTTATTTTAAAACAGGGGAATATGCAAAATGTATTAAGTCTGCGGAAAAGGCATTGGATCAAGCGCGAAAAAGCGGATCTGTCAATGTAGAACAAAAAAGTCTCGATTATCTTTATCAGTCATATTTCAAACAAAAAAACTTTCACAAAGCGTATAACTATCTTCGGGAATCATATACTTTGTTAAAAACCCAAAGCAAAAAAGAACGAATGGAATACGGTGAAAAGCTCAAAGAGATGTTTGAAACCGAAAAGAAGAAAAAAGAAATCGAATTTTTAAAAGAATTGAATGCAAAGGATCAAAAAACAATATCACTGATACGCGAACGTCAAAAACTTATTGTCATTCTATTTCTTGCCTTTATCATCCTCTCTGTTTTGCTATATGGATATATAAACACTAAAAGGAAAAAAGAGAAACAAATACAACAAATTAACCGTCAGCTAATGGAAAACGAGTTGGCACTCAGCCACTTGAAGGAAGAAGAACTTAGAAAGGAAATTCAGTTTAAAACAAGGCAGCTCACAACCCACTCCATTAATATGACCAAGAAAAATCAACTTCTGCAATCCCTTAGTGAACATTTTGATACCTTCATAAACAGTTGTGACGGAAAAAGCAGAGATGAGGCGTTGAAATTAAAAAGAGAACTAAAACAGGGGCTGAACGTTGAAAACGATTGGGATTTATTCAAAATGTATTTTGAACAACTTAATAAAAACTTTTTTGAAAAGTTGAAATCAATAAATCCTTCTCTGACGAATAACGATTATAGGCTTTGTGCATTGATAAAATTGAATATGAGTATCAAGGAAATGGCTTCGGTGATGAACATTTCTGCAGACAGTTTGAAAAACGCACGATACAGGCTAAAGAAAAAACTTCATTTGGAAAACGACGAAAGTTTGCCGGGATTTATACGTAATCTCTGATGGAATTTTATTTATAAAGTTTAGAGCAAAAGAAAAGACCTGGCATATGCAAATATATAACTGTTGACACCTTTCTTATAAGTATAGCTATTTTCAGGATAAGTGTATTTGGAATTTTTACGGAATAGCGATGTAACTTAGTTTTTTTAACAGGAATAAGACCTCAAAGATAAAATTATCTCTGAGGTCTTTTTTCAATTTAATCAGGTATATGGCTTTGAACACCATTATTGGGCACCCACACATCATTTTTATCCTTATTATCCGATTGCCCGTCAAAGGTAACATCGGTTTTAAGATATCCGGATGTCCCGGTTTCATCATACCATAATGCGGCATCGTTAGTACCAATTTCTCCATCGGCATCGGCATCCCCGCCATAAAGTACTGCTTTACCCGAAACCATTTTCTCTTCACTAAGGTATGCTTGTGAAACACCGGTTGTAAAGTCGTAAGTGTAAACGCCACCCGACTGTGTCAGTGCATTTGCCGACATTATCTTCAGATGATTGCGATGATGTACAACCACAAAGAGGTTTTGGCTTACATTGGCAGCAAACGACAATGTGCTGCTGCCATCGGTCTCTACAATACTTCCGTCTTTCAACAGGAAGCCGGCTTTGCGGTCAATAACGGTACCTGTGCCCGCGCTTGCTACACCAGCGGCATCGCGCAATTCGAGCAACACCCAATCCACAACATCGGTATTGGGAATGGCAGCCACGGATTCTGTTCCGGTATAATTCCACGGAGCACCATTGAAAGGTTGCGAAAGTGGCAATAAGCCGGAGGCATTAAGATTCGTACTCATATCCGTACCATTGAAAGGTCCTTCAAGAAAGGCTTTCACACCAAGGGCAAGATTATAAACATACCACGGATTGAAATGGACTATACCTTTGGAAGCATCTTCATTGTCATCAAAAATATGTGCATCAATTTCGGCAGCGGTATTATAGCCCCAGTCATTGTAGTAGGCATTTATTTCATTGGATGTATTGTTATATAATTGATAATTGCCGCCGTCATTGTTTTTGATGCTGTTTTCGCCTTTGTCGTTTACATCGTTGTTGCCAAGGTCAAGGATGTTCGTTGCATAAGTATAATAATTGTTGATTCCATACCCTGTATTGCCAACAATGGAATTACCCCTTAATTTTACATTTGAATACTGCATAAAAACACCATGGCTGCCGTTTCCCTGAATTGTGCTGTTTGAAACACTTACCGTGTCCATAGATGATATATTAATCCCGTACCGGGCATTGCCGATGAAACTTGCATTGTCCACTTCCACATTGGAACCATTATACAACCTTAAACCGTCATAAGCGGAAGAATCAATCATAACATCAACATATCCGTTGGAACTGTTGAAGTTTAGCGCCGGGTTGTTACCACTACCGGCATAGCGAATAGTTGTACCACTGAATTCGCCATGGTTATTGTATAGTTCCAACCCCCTCCAGTCGCCGGGTGCCGGGCTGGTGGCCGCAGCATCGTTATTGCTGTCGCCATCGTATGCATCATCTTTAATTGAAGTGAGTACGCCACCATTGGCAATTACAGGCCCCCTCAATTCCAATTCAACATCCGGCAAAAACTTAAAGGTTGCCTGTTCAATCTGGAAAGTGTCCGCCGTGGAATAGGAAATGATATTATTTGGGAAAACAAATGGCAAATCATCCTGATGATAAAAGATATTATGCGTATATCCATCGAAGCTTTGAACAGCAAAGCCTTCCATCAAGTTTCCGGAGCTTGTGTTCCCGGTAAATTCTTTATTGATAATACTACCACTTGTGAAATAAACCGGGTAGCCGCCATTACCGGTAAAGGTATTATTATCAAAAGCAGGAGCAGCATAAGAATTATATATCCCATGGCTTCCATTCCCCTCAAAGCTGCTGTTTGAAACACTTACCGTATCCATAGAAGATATATTGATTCCGTATCGGGCATTGCCGATGAAACTTGCATTGTCCACTTCCACATTGGAACCATTGTACAACCTTAAACCGTCATAAGCGGAAGAATCGATTTGGGCATAAATAAATCCATTGGAATTGCTAAAATCCAGTGCGGACGTATTGCCCCCACCGGCATAACGGGTAATAAACCCATGAAATTCACCTTGAGTGTTATATAGTTCCAAACCTTTCCAGTCGCCGGGTGCAGGGGTTGTTGCAGAACCATCGTTATTTGTGTCCCAGTCCCCATTGGCACCATCATCTTTAATGGAAGTCATCATACCGCCATGGGTGATAACCGGCCCCCTGAATTCCAGTTTGACATCAGGGAACATTTTTATGACCGCCATACTTTTGACCTCAAAGGTATCAACTGAAGAATAGGAAATGTTACTTTCCGTAAAAATAAACGGCAGATTATCCTGAAAATACAAAATGTTGTGGGAATAACCATTGAGGTTTTTAATCGCAAACCCCTCCATCAAGTTGCCCGAGGAAGTGTTTCCCGTGAATTGGTCGTCAATGGTAGAGTTTTGATAATAAACGGGATAACCCGTATTATCGGTAAAAGTGTTGTTGTTGATATCAATGGAAGCTGTGCTGTAAAGGTAAATCCCATGCGAGCCGTTGTTTGCAATGATGTTTCCCTCAATTTTTGTACTGTCGTTGCCATAAATTTTAATTCCATACCTGTCGTTCAGCCAAAAGGTGTTGTTCATAATATCCACCTGCCTGTTAGTATTGGAAATTGCCAATCCATCGGAGGCTGAATTTGAAACGACGGAGTTTTTGAAAGAGCCCCAGGAATTAGTATAGAATATAACCGAGGCATTATTATCGAAACCCCCGTAATAAAAATGGCAATTATCATATTTTGCTTCGCCACCCTGATCAATTTCCACATAGCGCCAGTCGCCTTTAGCAGCTTGAACGGCATTACCGTTGTTTTCCGTATCGCCACCATAACTGTCATCATGGATGGAGGTAAAAACCGTATTGTCCGCAATAATTTTCCCCCTTGTCTGTAAATAGACCTGCTCGTTGAATTTAACTACCGAGCCTGCATTGAATTTAAGGGTATCGGTTGTTGAGTATATCATTGAATTATTCAGAAAAACATAGCTGTACTTTACGGATGATTGGTCGCCGGTAATTTCATAAAAGCTTTGCTTTTTGTACCAATCCAATGAATTAATGACAACCGCATCCAGGAGGTTCCCTTCCAATACATTTCCGGTTATGGGCGTTTTAAGGTTTGATGAGCCATAATAATAAATCGGGTATTGGGCATTGTTTTCAATGTCATTGTCATTGATTGTTGCAGAACTGCCATAAGCCACCATAACACCGTGTTCACCGTTGTTCTTTATTTCGCAACCATGTATGATTGTAGTATCGCTATTGTAAATATAAATCCCTGATTTCGTATTTTCCGAAACATCACTAGCCCAAATGTCCAATGGTGCCGAACCGGTATAAACACCGTGGTTCAATGAATATTTCACTTCCGAATTGTTTAAGTCGCCACCTGCACCGTTGGTATAATAAACAGCTGCTGTAGAGCTGCCGCCATAGTAAATTTTGGTTCCCCAGATATATGCATCGTGATCATATCTGACCGTAATGTTTTGCCAATCGCCTGGGGCGGGCGTAGTTGCATTGCCATCGCCATTGGTATCGCCGCCTGCCGAATCGTCCTTGAGCGAGGTTATGATTGCTCCCGAAACATTTAAATGGCCGCCATTACTTACTTCGATTTTTGCATTAGCATTCATTTTTAAGAGGGACATTCCGGGACCTACTCCCCCGATGTTCAATGATTTTCCGGAACCAACATAAAGGGAGCTAAAAACTATAAAAGGCATACTGTTGGGGTTGACAAGCCTTTGATAACCGCTGGGACCAAGGGCTACTACAACCGTACCGTTCAGGCTATTGCCGGATGCAAGGTTGTTCATCATGGGTTCAATATCGCAACTGCTCGTTATAATGGCATAATTTCCGTTGTTCAGGAAGTTTGAATTGTTCACCGATACCGTTGAATAATAATTATACTGTATCCCGTGATAAGCATTACTTTCAAATGTCGAACTATCCACCTCAATATCGGCCTGATAAACATATAGTCCACTGGAAGAACTGTGTTCAATGGTACATTGTTTTAAAAAACCTGTTGCGGAGTATTGAAAAGCCAGCATCCCGGACGAACCATCCCCTCCGTGGGAGAATTTACAGAAGCGAAATTCACCATTTGACTCACCGGTGTTTCCATTAAAAGAGATATGGCCCCAGTCATCGGGCTGCGGGCTTCCCGTGGAACCGTCTATTATGCACCCTTGGCTGTCATCGTTGGCACTGGTAAAATAGATGGTATCGTTTTGTGTACCGAGCGCAATTATTGTCCCTTTGACAACTAAATCTTTGCCCTGTGCAAATTTTATTACCGAACCCGGTTCAATGGTCAATGTGTCGCCGGCATATATTGTAAAATCGCCGGATACGTAGTGCGTTCCCCGTGTCCATAATTGGTTGGAAGCTGTTCCCCCGGAGTGCCAAATGGGTGAACAATAGCTGTACGCAATCAGAAACTCGGCGGTGCCATTGGCCATGACCAGATCACCGTTGGTATCCAAATAAAATTCGGCTTCCTGCTGAGTGTTCAAAAATATTCCGGCCATACCCCTGTCAAGGTCGCAAAAGCTCCCATCACCATAAGATAAAATATGAAGATTGGTACCGGCACTATATGTCGTACCGTCTGCATTGTAGGTTTCCCACCATAAATCTACGGAAGATCCGGTTCTTTCCAATATCTTGAACTTACCATACCTGCCCTCATTTGTTTTGTATAATACTATGGTTCCTTCGGGTGTTTCTTCCACTGTTAATAAAAGCGATCCGTACAGTTGTTCGTTTTCAATTGCATTTTTATCAAATGTTTGCCAATAGGCATCCTCTTTTTCAAAGCGGGGGTCAAAAAAAACTTCACCCGTAGCCGTAATATTATTCCCAACTCTTTGGGCAATATCTGCCGAATCATTTGTTCCCCAGTCATTCCCTATGGCATTGATGATATGCGTGCCATAATTATCAATAACATTTACAGCATTTCTGAATAAGTTATTGCCGGCGGGATTTCCAAAATCCGGCACATCCGTGCTGCCGGTAATCATCACATCCCCACCGTTATTATAAAAAGAATTGTAAGAAAATGATGGACTGCAAGAAGCAACTCGTACACCATTCCCAAAACCGGATGCAAATCTACAATGAGAGACCGTGCTGTTGTTGGTAGCATTTCTTAAAAATAAGTTGGCCGGATAACCGTTCCAACTGTCTCCCCCGTAGGATATCCAGGTATATAAAAGGTTTGCTTTTGCATAGGTGGAACTGGAAGTGCCGTCCACAACAACTCCTTTCCAATCGCCTGCAGCCGGACTACTTGCCGTACCGTCGTTATTGGTATCACCTCCAATATCATCTTTCAGAGATGTAAAAATAACCGGTCTATTCTGTTCTCCGTAAGTTCTTATCAATCCATCTGTTATAACAAGTGCGGATGCCGTATCACCTTTGACAACAATACCTTTCCGCACATAAAGCCTGTTAGCCGCCACCTCATTACGCAAAACATATACAAACCCGTCGTCATTGTTGAAGGTGCTGGAATCGGCTATACCATTGTATATTTCAATATAGTTATTTGATTCTGTCGTAATGTCCCAGGCAGAAAGATCAGTTATTTGTGCATTATCTATGGTTAGCAAACGTTCGTTTGCCGGATCTAACCAAACATTTGAAAAGGAAGATGTGCTTCCTCCATTCAGATAAATTCCGCGATTGTGATTGGAGATATCAAGGTTGTCAACAGAAACACCGGTGTTTTCAATATAAAGTCCATAGAAAGCACCTTGCTGAATAAAAATATACTCAAGGGAGGATGATTGTGCATTTTTAAACACTAATATTCCTTGTTTCCAAACTCCGGTATGTGTCTTGCCACCATAGCGTAAGGTTGTATAAGAGATGCTTGCAGAAGCATTTGCATCAGTGATAATGACGCCTCCCCAGTCTTCGTTGCCCGGATTTCCGGAAGAAGAAGAGATGGTTTCCCCGACAGCATTATCGTTTTTACTGGTAAAAAATACCTGGCCGCCGGAAACGCCGTTCACAACAAGAGCTCCATACACCTGTACATCAGCATATTGCACAAACTTCACAACAACATTTTGCTCAATTGTTAAGGTAACACCGCTATCTACCACCACATCAGATACTACATAATAGGTGTTGCCTGATGTCCAGGTTTGGTTAGTTGTCATATTTCCGTAAACAGTAATGTAAGCGAATGAATTTGCAGAAGCAATCAAAAAGATTGCAACAAGGGTAAAAAGCTTTTTCATATTTTCGTTATTTCTTTATATGAGTTTAAAAAGATGATTTGCCGATCCAAAATGCAAAAGTATTTTTATATTTCGTATAACAGGGGGAGAATGTATAAATGAAGAGAACTATTGTATAAGTGGTGCCTTTTGGCGGATAAGTGTAAAAAACCGGGGATAAAAAGAAAAAGCTATAAATTTTCAAACATTTTTATAATGCTCTCTTTCCGGCGGACGGAAACAGGAACTTCCGATTTGTCGCTCATAATTATAACTCCACCGTCGGCTTTATGAAATCTTTCGAGATAGTTTATGTTTATCAGATGGGAATGGTGGGTTCTTACAAATCCGAAATCCGATAAAAGTTCTTCATATTCTTTCAGGTTTTTTGAAACAAACAGTTTTTTACCGTCCGTCAGATAAAACGAGGTATATCCCCCTTCCGATTCACATCGGATTATTTCATTTACCTTTACAAGATGAATATCATCGGTTGTTTTCAAAGCAATTTTTTTATGTTCCTTTTGCTTATCGGCCAAACCGGATAAAAAAGCCTCAAGGACAGCCCTGTTTTTCTCTTTTTTCTTTATTTCTTTGGCTTTTCGAAATGCCTCGGCAAGCTCAAATTCATCAATAGGTTTTAAGATATAGTCTATGGCACTGAATTTTATTGCTTTCAGTGCATGCTCTTCATAAGCGGTTATGAAGATAAGTTTAAAGGATCGGTCCTCAACTTTTCGTAAAATTTCAAAGCCCGAGCCATCAGGTAGGTTGATATCAAGAGTTACCAAATCAGGGTTATGTTTATTGATGAGTTCAACACCCTCCTTTACCGTATTGGCAATACCTATAACGGAAAAGCCGGAGCAGTTTTTATCAATAATCCGTGCTATGGCTTTTGCCACTCTTTTCTCATCATCAATAACAATTGTTCTTATCATCACGCAAATATTAACGGTATTGCAAAAGTAATAATTGTTCCGTTACGCGGAGGTGTTTCATTACTTAAATCTTTAATTTCAAAAATAAATTTTGTTTTATACTTATTATTCAGCATTTGAATTCGTGATCTTGTGTTTTCCAATCCCGTTGATTTGTGATTTTTTATAGTGTTTTCCTTTTCATTACTACTAAAATACCCTATTCCGTTATCTTCAACCGTAACGGTAAGATTTTTTTCATTTATAGTGTAAACAATTTTAATAAATCCTTCCCTGTCAATATTTCTAACTCCATGTTCGATGGCATTTTCAACAAGAGGTTGTATTAACATCGGCGGAACCAGTATGAGACTTTTTTCGTCCTCGTCTCCATTGTAAATTATTTCATACCCGAAGGATTCGTTAAAACGTAATTGCTGGGTTAACAGATAGTTATTCAGGAATTCCATTTCATCCTCAAGTTTGATAAATTCATGTTTTGAATATTCAAGAATCTGTCGCATCAATTTTGCAAACCGTGATAAAAACCTGGAAGCTGAAATAGTATCATTTTCAAGCATATAAGTCTGAATAGAGAAAAGAGTATTGAATATAAAGTGCGGGTTCATTTGTGAGCGTAACAGTTTTTGATGAAGCTCCGTAGTTTTTTGCCTGTCCTCCAAACGGTTCTGTCTTACCAGCAAAACGGTGATTATTGCTATAAGCAGTGTTATAAGGAAAATGGCAATAAACAGATAGTTGTATTTTTTTATGCTTTGCTTTTGCAAAATATTTTGCTGGGATAATATTTTAAGCTTTTTATCCTTCTTTTCCAGTTCATATCCGGTTTTCAAAAGGGCAATTTGCTTGTTGTTAGCTTCATTCAGAAGTGTATCTTTTAGGTTTGTATATCGAACCTGATATTCATAAGCTTTTTGGAATCTCCCTGTTTTGTTAAAATATTCCGCAAGTGCTTTGTAAATGTCTGCAATTTTTTTTCTGTTTCCCGGTTCTTTTGCTATTTCAAGACTTTTTAAGTAGAGTTCACCGGCTTTTTTAATATTTCCCATATCGTAGTAAACTCTACCAAGGCTTAACAAATAGGATAGCTCTCCATCCTTATTCTTTGTTATTTTATTTATTTCCAAAGCCTTATTAATATAAAATACGGCACTGTCGGTATTACCTTCAAGCCGGAAAATTATTCCAATATTGTTATATGTTGTTGCTATTCTTCTCTTATTGTCAATTTTTTCAAAAATCTCAAGTGCTTTATAATAAAATATTAACGACGAATCATATTCTTTCAAATGTTCATAAACAACTCCAATATTATTCATAGAATTTGCAGCTCCTGCAGTATCCTGCGCTGCCAGTTTAAGTTCAAGAGCCTTTTTATAATACTCAAGAGCATCATTTGGATGTTGTAATTCTTCCGATACGACTCCGAGATTATTGAAAATAAAGGCCATACCTTTTGTTGAATTTTGCAGTTCGAAAATTCTCAGGGCACTTTGATAGTATTTGATTGCCTGAACATAATCCCCGAGATAATCATAAATAACCCCGATATTGCTTAACCGTTTTGCAATGGCTGATGAATCTTTAAAAGCTTTAGCGATCCTGAGGGACCTTTTAAAACTCATCAAAGAGGTTGCAAAATCACCTTTTTTATAACTTAACCGTCCGATTTCATTCAAAATATTTCCGGCCCCGGCTCCGAGTGTGTCATTAAGGAAATGATATGACCTTTTATAAAAATATAATGCTGAATCAATATTATGTTTTTTTTCATAAATATTTGCCAAATGAAGATATAACGAAGATTTGCCGGCATCATCCTTTTGGGATTCAATCAATATCAACAAACTATCCTGTTTCCGGTTTGTGTCTGCAAAAACCGTCAAATCCGAAATAAGAAACAGCAACAGTAAAAATAAATATTTCAATATACCTGTCATAGGCAAATTAAACGTAATAGTGAGATATATGTTTTCGGGAAATCATTTATTATTCTTTTGAATTCCATAAATATCCTCACGCAGCGACGCGGCGACGCAACGTTTTTGATTCTGGTTCACGCGGCGGCGCAGCGACGCAACGGGAAATTAATTGCTTTTTTGAGTACCGGTTACTTTTGACGATGCCGACCTTTGGTCGAGCATACACGGAGCAAAGCTTCGGTATTGAAGACTGGAGACTGATGACTGGAGACTATAAAAAGCCTCACGCGGCGACGCAACGACGCAACGTTTTTGGTTTTGATCTCACGCAGCGGCGCAGCGACGCAACGTAATAGTTTGATAATATTATTGATTTACAGCTATTGACAACTTGTCTGCTAATCCAAATAACTACCGGGATAGGAAAAATGCAGGCTTTCTTACTAACTCCTTAAACCTTTAACCTTAGGTATTCCGGCAATAAATTCTTTAAGATAAAACGGTTCGAAATATGCAACATCCTCAAATTGTTTTTTTTGGAACTTCATATCCGCAATAAAAGCCATATTAGCAGCCGACGGATGTATCTCGTTGATAAATACCGCATTGGGATGAGTTATTATTTCACTGCATTTGACGGCTCCGTCACCAAAAAATATCATTTTATTGTTTGCCAGATAATCAGCAAAAGAGTTTTCGTCAATTATCTCTGCTTTTGTCTCTCTTATTTCCTCCCCGTTTATATTGTAAATTGCCGAATATACCTCCATCCTTCTTGCGTCAATCATAGGACACAGCAATGCGTCCCGGTCAATATTCGAATCTTTTCCGATAAGACCATTAGCCATTGACTGTAAAGTATTTACCGAAATCAAAGGAATATCAAGAGCATAACATAAGCCCTTAGCAGTGGATACCCCGATGCGCAATCCGGTATATGAGCCCGGACCTTTGCTGACGGCTACAGCATCAATATCCGTATAGTCAAGTCCGGCATCTTTCAAAACATCTTCAATGAATAATGTCACTATCGCAGAGTGGGCATTTTTTTCGGAGGATTTTTTTTCCATAACAGAGCCGCTATTGCTTATCATAGCAACAGAGCATATAGTTGTGGCAGTTTCAATGCAAAGAATGTTCGGCATAATTAAACAGTCATTTATTTTTCCTTTTTGAAAAGGTCTCTCTTCTTAACCTTGACAACTTCGTCACCGTTCTTCAATGTCTTTGAAACTGCACGATACGGACCGGTAATAACCTCATCACCCTCTTTAAGACCTTCCTTAATCTGGATATACATATCATTCTGAATACCGGTTTTCACCTTCTGCATCTTTGCTTTTCCATCATCATAAAGGAAAACATATTCCACAAGTTCCTCTTTTTCTTTCGGAACAATATCTTTTTGCTCCTCTTGTGAGTCGGGCATTTTTTTCTCTTTAATTACACCCGTTGTGTCGGGACGGGTTGTAACCGCTTGAATGGGGACTGTCAGGACATCTCTTTCGGTCTCGGTTTGAATTTCCACACTTGCCGACATTCCGGGTCTGAAAGGTGATGATGAAACCTTATTGTTATCAATCATATCCTGATAGGAACTCTCAAGAATAAGAATTTTAACTTCAAAGTTAGTTACCTGGTCGGCACTTACACCTACAATATTTGCAGATGTTGCCATTTCAGTAACTACACCTTCGAATTTCTTATTAAGATAGGCATCAACTTCAATTATACAAGTATCTCCAAGGCTAACCCTTACAATATCATTTTCATTTACTTCCACAACCACAATCATCCTTTTCAGGTCGGCAATTCTCATTATTTCCGTTCCCGAAGAAAATTGAGAAGCACCAGTGACCCGTTCTCCCTTTTCTACGTTTAAGGATGAAACGGTGCCGTCGGCAGGAGAATAAATATTTGTTCTCGTGAGGTTTTCTTTTGCTTCTTTGAGTGAGGCTTCGGAGCTGGTTACGGAATATTCGGCAGCTTTTACATTTTCTTCCGCTGCTTTCACCTCCTCTTTGGCAACCTCATAGGCCGATTTTGCGGCATCAAAATCAGCCTGAGAAATGACATTCTGATCAAATAATTTTTTATTCCTCTTAAAATCTTCCTGAGCTTTTGAAAATTGTGCTTTCACCTGTGCCAGACGCGCCTTTGAATTGGCAAGAGATGCCTTCTGCATTTGAAGCGTGGCTGCGGCTCTCTCATATCCCGAAATATAAATCTTCGGGTCAATCTTCGCAAGCAAATCCCCCTTCTTAACCGGATCGCCTTCTTTTACGTAAAGCTCCACAACCTCTCCCGAGATATACGGGCTTATTTTAATGTCAAGTTCCGGTTGAATCTTACCATTGGCCGAAACAGTCTCTATAAGAGTCCGTTTCTTGACTTCCTCTGTTGTGACTTTTGTCTCGTGATTTTTACCCTTCTTGGTTACAGCCAGCGCTACCAGAATGATTAACAGGAGTATTCCACCCCATATTAAAAACTTTTTTCTCTTCTTTGATTTACTCATTTTATTTTAATTATTGTGTAGCGGTGAGACAATCCGTTAATTGTCTTTGCCGGAATTGTCTTTACCGTAACTATTTTTATCTTGTCAGTGTCAATGGTTTTCCAAGATAGAAGTCAATTACCGTCATTTTAAAAACAAACTCGTATTTTGCCTGAATTTGTTCTGATAAAGCCCTGTTATACTCTTTCTTTGCATTATTGTAATCAACGGAATTTATAAGTCCCACATTAAATTTCTTTTCAGCATAAGTAAACGACTCTTTTGTTGCCTCAAGTTTTAACAAAGAAGCCTTGTGCTTGTTCAAAGCAGATGCGGCATCATTATAAGCCTGCTGAATTGTTTTGTAAAGGTTGTTCTTCTGAAGTTGAAGGTCAAGATTTGCGTTTTCCACACTTATCTTAGCCTGAGCAACTGACGACCGGCTTCTCCATCCGTTAAATATCGGGATACGCAAACTCAACATAACCGATTCATTCCTGTTTTCACTTAGTTGGTCACCGAAAGATTTTGGGCTATATGATTGATATACAGTTCTTTCAGCAATTACTGCTTCGTGGGTATTTTCGGTAAATCCTATGGGTATTTGTTGAGTAAAAGGGTCAGTGCCGACTTTATTATTTCCTGAATAACCGCTTCCCCATGAACTGCTCAATGAAAGACTCGGATAATAAGAACCGCGTGCAATACCAAGCGAACGTTTGGAACTTTCAACCTTTGTCTCGGCACTTTTTATTTCCGGACGGATCTCAACGGCAGTAGTGTAAATATTTTCAGGAGACATTACATTATCGGGAGCTTCAATGAGTCCAAGCTCAGGAACATCAATATCAAATCCTTTTGTTGTGGGTAATTCAAGAAGCTGAGTCAGTGTAAGTAAGGCTATTGAAAGATTATTTTCGGCATTAACAACAGACAACTGCTCGGAAGCAGCCTGAGCCTGAATAGTGAGCAAATCTCCCTTGGCAAGAGTACCGGCCTCAACAAGTTTCTTTGTCCTGTCAACCTGTTGATTTGATATTTCAAGTTGATCTTTGGCAATCTGAACGAATTCCTTGTTATAAAGTACCTGAAGATAAGCGGTTGCGACACTGATTGATATCTCGTCTTTGTAAGCATCCGCATCATATTGTGCAGCCTGTTTGTTAAGAAGATTTCTTTTTATTGTGTTGGTTTGTTGCAACCCCGAAAACAGGTTAAGGTCGGCCGAAAGATTCAAATTGTTTGATCTGACACGGCTCGAAGCAAACTCATTTGTGAAGGGGTCAATACGTTGTCCCCAGTTATACCCATGCGACACAAAACCATTAATATTAGGCAACATTCCCAATTTACTCTGCAACAGCAGTTCATCCTGATATTCCACATTGAGAAGTTGCTTCTTAATGTTGATGTTATGCTCAAGTGCATAATTGATGCACTCCTCAAGCGTCCATTTCTTTTCGGTTTGTGCCCTTGAGGTGAATGAAAATAAAAGAAATACAAATAATAAAACAAAAGCAACACGGATTCCGATTTGATGCCGTTCCCAAATAACCGTTTCGATTGTAAGTGTTTCAGTTTTAACTACCATTTTTTAATAATTTGAATTAACATTTTGTTTTACCATAAAATATGCCATATTTGTAAATAGCTGAACTACAAAGGCAACCAAAAGAAAACAGTAAAATCTATAGCTTAATGTGTCCGCAATATTACACAAGATGTTCGGATGCGAACAAAAATAAAAATCCAAATATAATATCATTTTTAAACATTAGGTGAACTGATAACGTTAAAACTTCATAAAATGTATATTTTTGTAAAAAAATACGGGATAATATCCTTACTGAATACTTTAACAAAATTGTAAACTTATGAAAAAAGATTTTTCGATATCGGGCAACATAGTTGATGTAATAAATGAACGGATTATAAAAGGAACGGTAACCGTTGTGAATGGAAAAATCATTTCCATTACCGAGGAAAATGTATCGGAGGAGAAGTATATTCTTCCGGGATTGATTGATGCACATATTCATATTGAAAGCTCAATGCTTGTACCTTCTGAGTTCGCAAAACTTGCAGTTGTTCACGGAACAGTAGCTACTGTTTCAGACCCGCACGAAATCGGGAATGTTCTCGGTATCGAAGGTGTTAAGTTTATGATTGAAAACGGAGAAAAAGTGCCTTTCAAGTTTTTCTTCGGTGCTCCCTCTTGTGTGCCTGCAACGGTTTTTGAAACTTCAGGCGCCACGCTTGGCGCAAAGGAAATAGAAGAGCTACTCGATATGGATAAGATAAAATATCTTTCGGAGATGATGAACTTTCCCGGGGTTCTTTATCAGGATAAGGAGGTTATGGCAAAAATTGAAGCTGCAAAAAAACGCGGAAAACCTGTTGACGGCCATGCTCCCGGACTGAAAGGAAAGGATGCCGAATACTATATCAAAGCGGGCATCTCAACCGACCACGAATGTTTTACCATTGAAGAAGCCCTTGAAAAGATAAAATACGGAATGAAAATACAGATACGTGAGGGAAGTGCGGCTAAAAACTTTAAGGCTCTTATTCCTTTGATGGAAACTCACTCCGATAAAATAATGCTATGCTCCGATGACCGCCATCCGGACGACCTGGCCGAGGGACACATCAATACTCTTGTAAAACGGGCAATTGCCAAAGGATATGATCCGGTAAAAGTTATTAAAGTTTGTACCTATAATCCGGTTTCACATTACGACCTGGAAGTAGGATTACTTAGGGAGGGTGACCCGGCCGATTTTGTCATTGCGGACAACCTTGCCGATTTTAACATTCTGGAAACATATATCGAAGGTGTCAAAGTGGCTGAAGGCGGCAAATCGCTGATAAAAACACAACGTGACTCAACTCCAAATCATTTTAGTGCAAAACCGATATCCGGTTCCGATATTGAGATCAAAGCCGAAGGAAACGAAGTTAAAGTCATTGAAGCACTTGACGGTCAGCTGATAACTAATCTTAAATATTCAAAAACAAAGGTTGAAAACACTCTTGCCGTTAGCGATATTGAAAATGATGTGCTAAAAATAATGGTTATGAACAGATATGAAGAGGCCAAACCTGCTCTCGGATTTATCAAAGGATTCGGTTTTAAAACAGGTGCCATTGCTTCAACCGTTGCACACGACAGCCATAACATAATTGCCGTGGGAACCAATGATAAGGATATGGTAAAAGCCGTAAACCTGCTTATTGAGAAAAAAGGGGGTATTTCATTGGTTGATGGCGATAAGGAGATGCTTTTACCTCTGCCTGTTGCCGGATTAATGTCGGACGATGAGGGATATAAAGTTGCTGAAGCCTATTCCAAGATGAGCCGGGAAGCCAAAAAACTCGGATCAAAACTAAATGCTCCTTATATGACACTTTCGTTTATGGCACTTCTTGTTATCCCGGAAATAAAGCTAAGCGACAAGGGATTGTTCGATGGAGAACGCTTTGAATTCACCTTCTTATTTTAAAACAATTATAAATTATCGCAAATATCTACATATTTACTTGCTTTTAATTTAAAAAATATTAGTTTTGCTGCCGAAAATCGAATTAAACAAATATTAAAATGGCAAAATTAACTTTAGACGTTACTAAACTGGAGATGGCAGCCAGTAAATTACGTGCCATAGCGCATCCTATGAGAATCGCAATTATTGATCTATTGCACGACAGTCAAAAATTAAGTGTTACTGAAATCTATAATAGTCTTGGTATTGAGCAGGCTGCAGCCTCACATCACCTTAACATCCTGAAAAACAAAGGTGTACTAGTATCGAAAAGAGAGGGTAAAAAGATTTTTTACTCATTGAGAAGTGTGACACTAACCGAGATAATCGAGTGCATCAACAGATGCAACGAAGAATAGAATTTTTTCAGATAAAGCTTATAAGCAGTCTTTCCTAACCGGAGAAGACTGCTTTATTATTTTACAAGGCTAACCCGCAATGCCGAAAGACCTTTTGGACCTTTTTCAACTTCGAAACTCACCATATTACCTTCAACAATATCGTCAAGTAAATTGTTGGCATGAACAAAAACACTCTCCTTTGTTTCCAGATCTCTGATAAAACCATACCCTTTAGCATCGTTAAAAAAAGTTACCGTTCCCTTTCTGACAGGGTCGTACTCTTCACCGGAGTCCCTGTTGGGCACACCAATTTCAATATCTTCTAACTTGATATCTTTCTTTTTTGACGGATCAGGAGGCTCTGAAGTAATGTTGCCATTCTCATCCACATAAGCTATCATATCATCAAGACTGCCCTTTTTCTCATTCTCTTTTCTGGCTAACCTCTTTTTTTCTTTTTCTTTTCTCTTTTTTTCTTTTTTGTTTCTTACATCCTTCTTGTTGAAGGACTCTTGTGATCTACCCATAAATTAACTAAACTTTTTAATGATTAAAAATTAATAATCGGTCCTCTTCGGCCTTGCTTCATTAACAACCAAATCTCTTTCTTTGAATGTGGTGCCGTTGAGACCTTCAATAGCTTTTTTCGCTTCATCATCATTGTCCATAGTGATAAAACCAAAGCCTTTACTTCTTCCACTGAATTTGTCAGTAATAATTTTAACGGAATCAACTGCTCCGAACTCCTTAAATAATTCTTCCAGTTCATTCTCACTTACCTTAAAATTAAGGTTTCCTACATAAATGTTCATAATATTTTTATTTTATGTTAAAAATCGGATTCAAAAAAATGAGGATTTATTCTAATAAC
Organism: Bacteroidales bacterium; assembly: GCA_026984135.1. GTDB lineage: Bacteria > Bacteroidota > Bacteroidia > Bacteroidales > JAADJA01 > JAADJA01. The sequence continues at coordinate 3,086 of JALSSR010000297.1, read as the reverse complement.
AAAATTAGGAATAAGAGCACAAATTGTTAAATCCGGACAAAGGTAATATTTTATTTTCAGGAATCGGCATTTTTTAATTACTAATCCAAACTTCCGGTATCGGACAATTCATATTTTCCGGTTTTGAAATTTAAACGATAAGTTTCATAATCAATATTATCGCCATTAACATTGATCTTTACAAACGTGCTCCGGGCACCTTTATCAGCGGTGCCTCTTGCATGTCCGACATCAACGTGCCAAAGGTTGTTTATTTTGGCAATACTGTAATCATGCGTGTGCCCGACAATATAAGCTACCACATTATTATCCTGCAATAATTTAACAAACCTGTCCCGGTTATCAGGATGCTGATTCAAACAATCGTGGGAGTGCCTGAACCTTTGACTTTCAACGTCAGGTAACGGATACGCAGGCTCATGACCAAACACTAAAATATTTGACATTTTTGTTTTTTTCAGGTCATTTTGCAACCAGTTAATTAAAACTTCAGGAATATCACCTTTTGTACAATCATCACAAGAGTCGGTACAATATTCATTAAGGATTACAAAATGTGTATTCATATAGTCAAAAGAATAAGTAGTTTCGTTACATGATTCCGGCCCCTCATTTACAATGTATGGTAAGGTGTTGCCTCCCTTATTATAATTCCTTATCCATTCCATATTCGAAGCTGTCTCCGTTTCATGATTTCCCACTACCGGATACCAGATTATGTCTTTACCTATATATTTATGTATAGTGTAAAGAACCGAATCAGGCGGGTCAATATCACCAGGGGAAATTATAAACCGAAAGGTGTCAATCTCTTTAATTGCTTCGCACGCTCCTCTGAAATAATCTTCATTATCACCTGTGTAATTCCTTGTATCGGCAACAAGGATGAACGAAAAAGGCTTGTCGTTACTGTTTTTCAACTTTTCCCCTGATGTACAACTTGTAATCAGGATGATAATCGCAAAAATCCGGGATATTGTTTTCATCTGTTTAGAATTTTATATTTTATTAATATTCTATTGATTATGCATTGTCTTAATTATTATTGTGATTAACCTGTCTTGCCAGGTATTCAAAATCCTCAACCGTTAATTGTTCGGCTCTCAATTTTAACATATTTTCAACTTTTTCATTTTTTCCCAGATTGAAGCTTTTCAGCGAATTACGCAATGTTTTGCGACGCTGATTGAATCCCGCTTTTATCATCGCAATAAAGATATTTTCATCACAATTAAGTTTCTTAATATTATTCCGTTTTAACCTGATGACAGCGGATTTCACCTTCGGAGGCGGATAAAAAACCGATTCGTTGACCGTAAACAGATATTCGATTTCAAAAAAGGCTTTTATCAAAACACTCAGTATTCCGTACTTCTTACTTCCGGGAGGAGATGCAATACGTTCGGCAACCTCTTTCTGGAACATCCCCACAACTTCAACGATACTATTGCGGTACTCCAACACCTTGAAAAGTATGGGACCGGAAATATTGTAAGGGAAATTGCCTACTATTGAAAAGTGCCCGTCAAACAATCCTGAAAGGTCGAATTTAAGGAAATCGGCAAGAATTACCTTCCCGTTAAGTTCTGTAAAATTTTTGTTCAGATATTCAACCGATTCTCTGTCAATCTCAATTATGTAAAAGTTTGAAACCTGTTTTGTCAGTATATGTTTTGTCAGTATTCCGGTTCCCGCACCAATCTCAAGGAGATTTTCGGTTGCCGGCAAAAGAGTGTCAACAATCTTACGGGCAATATTGTCATCTTTTAAAAAATGCTGACCAAGGTGCTTTTTCGGATAAACCATAATCTACAAGTACTTATTCACCATTGCGTATGTGCATTGTTGGCATTCGTTATTCTTTATTTTCAAATTCAATAATTATTTTTAATAATCTATCCGCATACGGAATGCCTTTATATTTCAAAAGGATATTTTTTGCTTCTTCTAAATTTTTCTTTTCTTTTTTAAAATAGATAACACCCATTAATAACATTTTAGCATAATCTATTTCATACGTTCTCGGGTTTTCTTCTGCAAGTTTTCTATAAATCCTCAAGGCTTCTTCGTATTTTTCCAATGCCTGTGGAAATTCATTTTTATCCGAATGTAAAGCCGCCAAATTGTTCAAAGTTCCAGCCACATATGGCAAATAAGTTCTTGGGGTTTCTTCTGCTAGTTTTCTATAAATCTGCAAGGCTTCTTCGTATTTTTCCAAAGCCTGTGGAAATTCATTTCTCGCCTTTTGTAAAACCGCCAAATTGTTCAAAGTTCCAGCCACATATGGCAAATAAGTTCTTGGGTTTTCTTCTGCAAGTTTTCTATAAATCTGCAAGGCTTCTTCGTATTTTTCCAATGCCTGTGGAAATTCATTTCTCGCCTTTTGTAAAACCGCCAAATTGTTCAAAGTAGTAGCAACATCAGGCAAATAAGTTCTCGGGTTTTCTTCTGCAAGTTTTCTATAAATCTGCAAGGCTTCTTTGTATTTTTCCAATGCCTGTGGAAATTCATTTTTAGCAAAATGTAGATTAGCCAAATTGTTCAAAGTAGTAGCAATATAAGGCAAATAAGTTCTCGGGTTTTCTTCTGCAAGTTTTCTATAAATCCGCAAGGCTTCTTTGTATTTTTCCAATGCCTGTGGAAATTCATTTTTAGCCTTTTGTAAAACCGCCAAATTGTTCAAAGTTCCAGCAACATCAGGCAAATAAGTTCTCGGGTTTTCTTCTGCAAGTTTTCTATAAATCCGCAAGGCTTCTTTGTATTTTTCCAATGCCTGTGGAAATTCATTTTTATCCGAATGTAAAACCGCCAAATTGTTCAAAGTTCCAGCAACATCAGGCAAATAAGTTCTCGGGTTTTCTTCTGCAAGTTTTCTTCTTATCTGCAAGGCTTCTTCGTATTTTTCCAAAGCCTGTGGAAATTCATTTTTATCCGAATGTAAAACCGCCAAATTGTTCAAAGTAGTAGCCACATCAGGCAAATAAGTTCTTGGGTTTTCTTCTGCAAGTTTTCTTCTTATCTGCAAGGCTTCTTCGTATTTTTCCAAAGCCTGTGGAAATTCATTTCTCGCCTTTTGTAAAACCGCC
>JALSSR010000296.1 GCA_026984135.1 Bacteroidales bacterium | reverse complement strand
TGAGTAAGTGACATTTGATAATTATTTTGTAATAAAAGCTCCTTCCATCATTTCTATTTCTGCACGGGAAATACCTATTTGCAGTGCTAACTTTTTCCATTGTGATACGGATTCAATTATTTGCTTAATTATTTTGTCCATTTGATCGTTTGTGAGTCGGAAATAATCACCAACGCTTCGGGCAAGATTTAAATCCGGTTCACTATTATCCAAATCAATATTCAAAGAAAGATATGTTTTATCTACAGAAGGATTAATGTCAAAAGCCGGAGATAATTTCCACCCTTTTTGTGTTAATATAAAACCATGATTTCTTAAATGATCGTCAGTATTTGAAATGGCAATATTAAATACAATTCTTTTCCAGAGTTGCTGCAAGTCAGATTCAATGTCTGAACAGAAAAATTGTATAAACTCTGCAATTTCAAGGTAGCTTGCAGTTTTCGTCCTTAATATTTCTTCCGTGTAACCTGTCATAGTCATAGCAGAGGCGAAATGAATTCTATTATTTCCGATTCGATCAAAACGTTTTGTCAGGAATGTATGATGCTTACCCGCAACTTTTAAAATCTTAGAGTCGGTCATTTCAATTCCGGCAAGAATGGCAAGCCTGTAAGCAAGGTATTCCCAAGCGGCTTTATTTAAATTATCATTTTTTGAAGGGAATTTAGCAATCCAAAGATTACCGTTATTATCATAAACATTGGATTTTGGTCTTGCACCTCCCAATGAGGAACCGGGGGCTAATAATATTTCCAGCCATTTTTTTATTTCGGCATTTTTACTTTCATTTTCCACCATATAGGCAGCATACTGCAGTTCTCTTATGGAAGACCACGGCGGAGTCGGGAAATCTTCATTATCATCAAGAAAAGGGCCGTTCGGATCAATTTTGAAGCGGATAGCACCTGACCTGGTTTTGTCGTAAACACCCAATAAAAAGTCAATATCATTAAGTTTTGGATGTGGCATACCCGACTCTTTGGCTCGAAGAGCTGCTCTCCTTTTCATTAATGTTCTGCCCCATTTATCCGGTATTGAATCCAGAAAAATACCGAAATTCTCTTTACCTTCCGGATATTGTGGTCTTGTAAACCAAGATATATCAGGATCAAGAAAAACCTGTTTATGTGAATTAATCCAACTTTTGTTATATTCAAAACTGAAGGTTTTCCTTCCTTTTGCTCTGTGTGCGGAAAGTTTACCGATTTGTTTCGGTGTATCCATTCCTAACCAATGAGCATAAACAAAAATATCCGTTTTGTCTCCCGTCATTGTTATCCTCCCAGCAATTTAATATCCTGTAATTTTTTACCATATTCATCATCAGAAGCAAGTTTTAAGAAATCATTTTGCAACCCGAAAACCCTAAGCACATTAAAATATGATCCTATGGCTACTCCCGGATTTCCCTTTTCAATCTGATAAAGTGTTTTGCGGTCAATGTTTGCTCTTTCAGCTACCTGTACTGCTGTTAACTTTCTGCGTAGCCGTGCCAACCGGATATTTTCTCCGACAGTTTCTAATATTTTTTGGTGTTGCGGAAACAATATTGTTTTTTTCCTTTTCATAATACTGTGGAATATTTTCCGCAAAAGTAATTATTTTGGGGATAATATACCACAAAATGATAATATTTTTATAAAACGACGTAACAATATTTACGAAATATTTTACCTGATTATCTTTGACTTATTTCAAAAATGAGTAAATTTGCATAAAAATAAACAATATGAAAAAAATAGATTTACTTTCGGTTCTTTTTCTTTTACCTGCATTTTTATTTGCACAGATAACAATTGATCAGAATGATATGCCTCAGGAGGGTGATACAATCCGGCTCAGTAACAGTGTGGATGTGGGAATGTTGAATTATGAGGAGACAGGTAGTAATTTTAACTGGGATTTTTCCACGTTGGTTCCTTTTAGTCAAACGGTTGATACTTTTGTAAGTGTTTCGGAAACGCCCTGGCTTTATCAGCTTGTCTTCCTGACTTCTGCTAATCTTGCTCAAAAGATCAACGGATATGATTTTATTCCCGGGTTTACCATAACCGATAGCTATGAGTTTTTCAAAAACTCAAGTTCCGATTACCGTGATGTTGGAGTCGGGATAACTGTCAACGGGGCACCCATCCCGAATAAATTCGATTCGCCGGATATAATATACCGCTTTCCGTTGGCATTCGGAAGCATTGACTCTTCGTTTTCAAGCTATGAAATGGATATTCCCGCTTTGGGGTATGCCAGCGGCTGGAAAAAGCGTACTAATATTGTTGACGGATATGGTTCATTGACAACTCCTTACGGAACTTTTGAAACTGTCAGGGTTAAATCGTATATCATTCAGCACGACAGTATTTTCCTTGATTCTCTCGGTATCGGATTCCCTATTGACAGGACTTTCACCGAATACAAATGGCTCGGTGACGGTTTCGGTCTTCCGCTTTGCACCGTTACAGACGATGGTATAGCACCTACTGTAACATATATTGATTCCTTAAGGAATTTGTTTGTCGGTGTTAATGAAAATCAATTGACGGATAATGCACTCAATGTATTCCCAAATCCTGCCCATAATGAGTTTTCCATTGAGATAAATTCAGCAAACGGTTCCGATATTGATGTGAAATTGTTTAACAGTGAAGGGCTGAAAGTTGCAGATCTGTATCATAACAGGCATACCGGAAGTTTATTAAATCTGAAATTTCATGTTTCTCAATATGAATTAAAAGAAGGATTGTATTTTGTTGTTGTTAGGTCAGGAGTTAATATATTCACAAGGAAACTTATAATAAGGTAAGTGTTTTATCTATTCGTACGAACTAATAAGACTATATTCCGAATACCAACTCAATAAGCCTATCGGCATTTCTGCTGTTTGAGAAGTTATGCGACAGGATTTCTTCCCTTTTTTTAATTTGAGACCTGTCGAAGTCCATTGCAAAAAGCTCTGCCAGTTTTTGTTTTAATTCCGTTGGTGTATCTCCTATTTCACATAATTCGTTCAATCCCGTTCCGTTGAGCATTTTGTCGTTGACAAGGCAAAAACGTCCTTTATATAAGGTATTCAGCAGTTTCAGTTTTAATCCGGTGGCTTGAAAGGTTACGAGAATATTCACGTGTGCATTTTTTATCAGATCAAACATCTCTTTATCACCGGGATTTGCAATGATTTCAATATTAGAGTGTTCCGAGGCAAGCTTTTTAATATGTTCCGGCGGGTTCATTCCCGCAACTTTTAATTTGAAATCCGTTCCGGCAAAAACTTCATTTATAAGCCATTGAACGGCGTGAGCATTTTCCGGAACTTCAATATTGCCGTTATATAGAGCATAATCGCCTGAACCTGTCAACGATTCAATTTTCCTGTTAGCATGAAAACTTGGTAGATAATCAACTTTTATATTTGCAAAATGTTTTTTCAGATAGTTTGTATCCTCTCTTGAAACCACAAGCATCAAATCGGAATGTTTTAGAATCTTTTGATATAATTTCAGTTTCATACTTTCAACTAAAAAATAAAGCTTTTTCCCTGCATTTTTATCAACCTTGAAAAGATTATAATAATACCTGTGTTCGATGTTGCTTTCGCGATAAATCTTCAGCCGTTCTTTTATCCTTTTATCATCAATATGAAAGCAACTGTGCAAGCCTTCAAAAAGTATCGGAGCATCATCTCTTAACAGATTTTGCATTAGTTCATCCGACCGGCGTGATGAGACGATATAAGGTTTTATCGAGAGGGCGGAATTTATTCCGACAAGTCTCGGATAATAAAAAACATTTTCACAATATTTGTTAAGTTCTTCGGTCCTGTCGCGTCCGGGATATTCAAAACAATGAAGCGTTATTTTAATTCCCTTTTCGTGAAGCGCTTTTAATTTGTAAAACACATCAATAACACCCCCGTAATTGGCAGGATACGGAATGTCAAACGCTACTATATGAAGGTGTTTTTCAGACATATTTTTTATATACTTCTATCAATATTTTTTCTTCGTTTTTCCAGTTCAGTTCTTTCGCTGCAAACGTAGTATTTTCTTTCCATTTGGCAATCCGTTTTTCATCGGATAACATAAATTCTATCTTTTCGGCAATATGTTCGGGATTATGATTTTCTATGGTATCTCCAATATCGTATTTTTCAATTATCTTCTTTATCTCCGTGAGAGGAGAGGCCAGAACGGGAATTCCGGCGTGTATATAATCAAAAAGTTTGTTTGGCAAGCTGAATCTGTAATTGATGTTGGTATCCTTATCAAGTGTTAAACCCAAATCACAATTTGCGGTAAAGTTAAAAAGCTCATTAAAAGGTAATTTCGGTTTAAAAACAATTTTATTTTTTAATTCGGGCACGGAAGCCGATCTTTTCAAATCGTCAATAACGTCACCACCTCCGATAATGAGTAATAGAACATTGTCAAGATATTTTATTGCCTCAACAAGCTCTTCGGCCCCACGCTGAATATTTATCCCCGATCCTTGCAAAACAAGTATTTTTTTATCATCGGGCAACCCGAGCTGCTTCCTTGTTTTAATGGTATTGATTTTAAGCATTGGAGGTATGTTTCTAACGACCTTAACATCAATGTTGTACTTTTTTCGATATGCCGATGCTATTGAATCGCTCACTGTAAAAACATCCGTCAACTTTGGAAAGATGTGTTTTTCAATTGTTTCCCAGACACCTTTTACGAATTTACGGTTTATAACCTCCGGTGTTTCGGTGAAAAACTCATGAGAATCATAAACAACCGGTATCCCTTTTATTTTGTGAACAAGGTAGTTTGGAAGCAGGGTGTCAAGGTCATTGGAAACAAGGAGTTCTATTTTATGAAATAAAAGGTAAAGAAAAAGCCTGATATTATATTCAGCATAAAAGAGCGGCCCTTTTTCAAAAAGCAATCTCATCCTGTGCATCTTATAATCTCTTTTGTCAAGGGGCATACTCTCTCTTTTTCTTCTTCCCACAAGCGTAACGGCAAAACCCAATTTATTCAAAGTATTACAGGTTTTGTTTACCCTTTGATCCGTTACCAGGTCATTGATTACCGATACAACTGCCTTTTTCAAATTCTATTGCTATATGAAGTTGCGAAAATATACTTTTTTGGAATAAGAAAACCATATCTTTGCAACTATGAAAATCACTGAAAATTATCCGCTCAAAACTTTAAATACATTTGCACTGAATGTTGATGCAAAATACTTTACTACGGTTGCTTCCAAAGACGAAATAAAACAATCGGTAGAGATTGCCCGGCAAAAAGATGTTCCGCTGCTGATTCTCGGCGGTGGTAGTAATCTGTTATTTGAAAGTGATTTCCCGGGTTTGGTTGTTAGGAATGAATTAAAGGGAACATCCGTGATTGACCAAACGGATGATTCTGTTTTTGTGAAAGTTATGGGAGGTGAAATTTGGGATGACTTTGTGAAGTATTGTGTTGAAAACGGATGGGGTGGTGTTGAAAATCTTTCACTTATTCCCGGAACCACCGGTGCCGCCCCGATCCAGAATATCGGAGCGTATGGAGCGGAACAAAAGGATAGTTTTGTGGAACTTGAGGCATATTTTCTGAAAACCGGAAAAAGGAAAGTGTTTTCAAATAATGAATGTATGTTCGGATACAGGACAAGTATTTTTAAAGAAAAGCTAAAGGGAGAAGTTTTTATTGAATCGGTTACTTTTAAACTGGATAGAAAACCGACTCTTAAAACGGAGTACGGTGCAATTGAAAGAGAACTTTCTCAAATTAAGGATAGAAAGATTACGGTGAGTGATGTAAGAAATGCCGTAATAAAAATTAGAAGGTCAAAACTGCCTGACCCGGTGGAGTTGGGCAATGCAGGCAGCTTTTTTAAGAATCCTGTTGTAACCGCCGGTAAACTTTCGGAGTTAAAAACCAAATCTCCCGATATTATTTCATATTCTTTTGGTAATGATAGCTTTAAGCTGGCTGCCGGACAACTTATTGACAAATGCGGCTGGAAGGGCAGGAGGGAAGGTGATGCGGGTGTTCATAAAAATCAGGCACTTGTACTTGTTAATTACGGAAATGCAACGGGAAAGGATATTCTCTTGCTTGCCGGAAAAATTCAAAAGTCTGTTTTAGAAAAATTTGGCGTAAAGCTTGAAACGGAGGTCAATGTTGTTTAGTTTTTTACCTGCAACAAAAAAATTCATAACAACCGACCCGATGAGAAATGTGATGTGCCCGTTTTATGAGTTTTTCTTTGTGTTTTCTTTGAGCCTTCGTGTCTTTGTTGCTAATTTTCCGCTATTTTGCCACTAAGGCTCAAAG
>JALSSR010000295.1 GCA_026984135.1 Bacteroidales bacterium | reverse complement strand
AATAGCTCTCGTCGGGTGCAATATATGCATTAAAATCGTCAAATGCGGAATTAATCCGGTTGCCCGTATTAACAGGTTCGGCAAATACCCCGTTTACCATTTGTGAAAAATAGATATCATCTCCTCCGAAAGAGTCGGACCGTTTAGACGTAAAAAACAGTTTACCCCCTTTTGAAACCGAAGGATAAAATTCATCATTTTTTGTATTCACCGGTTCGCCGGCAGGTACCGGGTCAGACCAGCCGTTGGTTCCCTTTTCCACATACCAGATATTGTAATCGGCAGATTCTCCGTCTTTTACTAACGGCCTGTCGGAGACAAAATATACCCTATTGCCGTCGGGAGAAAATGACGGCTCCAAATCGTTATAAACTCCTGAAAAATAAGCCACTTCAGGCTCAGACCAGAAAGCTCCGTCAAAACGCAGGTAAAGGATTACGCTAACTTTATCGGAAGGTAAAACAAGTGTATAATATATTTCGGAACCATAGGGAGAAATTGTAATATCCCTTTCGTCCCTTCTTGTCGAAATGATCTCGGGAAGAAACAGTTCGGGCATTTTCCCAGGAGGCGTTTGACCAAAATAATGCCAGTCATGACTTTGGGTTATTATCGTATTCTTTTTTGTACTATTTTGGCACGAAAAAAAAGTTATTGTCATTAAAGCAACAAAACACAATAAAAAGTATTGACGGTTGATCTTCATTTGAGGTATTTTATTAATTTTACAAAGATAAATGAAATTATCTTTTGAAAATAAAAACGGTAAAGAGATTTTTAATATTCACCGGTGGCGGATATTCAATATATTATCGCTTGATGTGGTAACAGGCTCTATTGCAGGCGGTATAATGGCTACAACAATATTGAACGTCAAACCGGGATTTGCCTGGTGGATAGTTTTGCCGCTCTCAGTCTGGATAGTTTATACTCTTGATCATCTGATTGACGGTATGAGATTAAAAAAAAACGCTCATACCGTAAGACATTTGTTTCATTTTCACTACTCCAAACCCATACTTACGGCAATCATTTTATTTACGTTGACCGATCTTTTTTTTATTGTTTTCTTTCTTGACAAAAGCATTCTGTTTTTCGGGATTTACGCCGGCGCCATAACATTGATTTACCTGGCAATAGTTTATTTTTCGGGAAAAAGAAAAATATTACTCCTGCAAAAGGAGCTTTTTGTCGCACTTATCTATACAATAGGAATATGGGGTGGGCCTGTGGCACTCAGATCTTATGTTTTGAACTCCGGGGAAATATTACTGACATCCATGTTTTTCCTTGTCGTATGGATTGCCATACTCATTCTCTCGATTTATGAAGTTGATTCCGACAGAATTGACAAACACAATACTGTTGCCGTTAATTTCGGGACTAAAAAAACATCATTTTTAATATTTTTTCTTTCGGCAATTCTATTTTTAACGGGAATCATTGAGATAATATCCACCTCAAACATCAGATTGGCAATGGCTTTTAAAATATTGTTGATAATGGATATGATTTTACTTCTCATCTTAAGCTTTCCTGAAAAACTCAAAAGAGAAAACATTTACAGAACGCTTGTGGAAATGGTTTTCTGGCTACCGGGATTGTTTTTTTATCTTTAAAAAAATCCCACACTCACAAAAAGGAGTGTGGGAAACACAAATCAAACAAAAACCATCTACTATAATCCGAATGCGAAATAGAAATCGCCGGGATAATCGGGATATCTTCCTTCTATGAGCACTCCGCCCTTTTTATCTTTTAAAAGATTAATTATGTCATCAACCGAAGTAACCTTATTTCCGTCCACTTTGGTTATTACAAACCCCTCTTTCATATTTGTCTGTTTCCTGATCTTTCCGGCAAAGAGTTTTGCAACTTTCACACCACCGTCAATATCCAGTTTTTTAGCCTCTTTGGAAGATATTGTCTCCAGTTCGACGCCAAGTGTATTTAATAAGTCAACTTTATCCTTTTTCACTATTTCCGTATTTCCTTCCCTGTTTTTCAATGTTACTTCAATATCCTTTCTTTTTCCTCCTCTGTCAACGCTTATAATAACATTATCGCCGGGTTTGTGAAGAGCAACTATTTGCTGCAATTCGGGAGAGGTGGCCACCTTATTTCCGTCAATTTCAAAAATCACATCGCCCTCTTTCAGTCCTGCATCCTCGGCAGCGCTGTTTTCCATCAGACTGTCAACATATACACCCTCAGTAACATCAAGGTCTTCCTGCTTGGCAAGGTCGGCATTAACATCTCTTATCATCACACCAAGGAAACCGCGCTGAACAATACCATACTCTTTAAGATCGCTGATAACTTTGCTGACAAGATTGGAAGGAACTGCAAAAGAATACCCGGAATAGGCTCCCGTGGGACTTGCAATAGCGGTATTAATACCCACAAGTTCACCGTTCATATTTACCAAAGCCCCGCCGCTGTTACCCGGATTAACCGCAGCATCGGTCTGAATAAACGACTCCACAGCCGACTGGCTTTTATTAATATGTATATTACGGCCTTTTGCACTTATAATACCTGCCGTAACTGTGGAGGTCAGGTTATAAGGATTGCCTACCGCAAGTACCCATTCCCCGACCCTTGTCTGATCTGAATTGCCGATAGCAATGGGTTTTATGTCTTTCTCATCAATTTTCAACAATGCAATATCGGTGGACGGGTCTGTACCGACAACAATAGCTTTGTAATTACGGTTATCGTGTAGTGTCACTTCTATTTCATCGGCATCTTTTATCACATGATTGTTCGTTACTATATAACCGTCGTCACTGATTATAACTCCCGAACCTGTTGCTTGCATAACCCGCGGCTTCGATTGCTGCGGCTGGTTGAAGAAAAAGAATTGCCTGAATGGTTCGGGAATACTTTGCATATCCATACCTCCTCCCCTGCCGTAATTGGTTGTCTGGCTTGATGTTATATGCACAACCGACTCCATAGCCTGTTCAGCCGGATATGTAAAATCCATTTCCGGCGCTGCACCTTCATATTTTCCGGAAACATATTTGACGTTCATAGAATCCGTTGAAGGCACATGCTTAATAATTACCTCTTTTTCATTCAATCCCAATGCAAGAAAGATAACAATAGTAATTATTGCCCCTATCGCTCCTGCCAATGCAAATTTCAATGAATTTTTCATAGTCATTTCCTCCTTTTATTTAGTTAAAACTCCATTTTCCAAATATTGTGCGGCAAAATTACATCCACACACTTGTATATGTCAAGGAGTTTAACAATCATTAACAGGGAGTTTCACATTTTTTAACAAACCGGAATCATAATAAGGTATATAACTATTCCACGATAATCTACCCGGATTATAATCTTCCAAATCACGAATTACCACCTTCGTTTTTAAGGTTAGCGATCATTTCCATAGCCTTCAAATCCATTTTAGAAAAGGCGAACCATTTTTTACCTAAGTCTTTTAAAGATGCTCCAAAGTGATAAACGGTGGTTTCGTCAATTATTAAAAAGCGGTCGTGGGCTTTGGAGAATTTTATGATTTCAATTTCAGGATGCTGAGCGTTGTACTTCTGCAAATCCTGTTTTAATATTTCACTAAAATTTTTAGTGTAAATAATTACCGTTACTTTTTCCTTTCGTTTGGTAAAAAGTTGTAAAACGCTTTCGTCAATGTAATTGTCTATCAGCAAAATTGATTTTTTAGCAGATTTTATCAGGTTGGCAACAAAAACATATGCATCAAAGACTTGTCCGTCATAAAAAATATTTTGTTTGGGTTTTATACTCTTGTCTTCGAGAGCTTTTATTATAAAATCTACTTTTTTATCTGTCTCCAACTGCTTTAATTCCACTTTATCAAGGCGTTGAAATACAGATGCATTTTCCATCAGGAATTTTCTCATTCCTACAAATGCACGCATAATTGCAATATTTACCTTAACGGCTGTTTCACTCTTTAAGACTCCTGATAATGACGAGACTCCTTGCTCCGTAAAGACAAAAGGGAGATATTTCCGATGTCTTCCCCTTCTTTTATTTAAGGTCGCATTTTGCGATCTTAAAGGGGTTTCACTTGATATTGCATTTTGCGATTTCAAGCTTGCCCACTCTTTTTTGGTAAGTCTGAACATAAAGTCTTGTGGAAAGCGTTCAATATTTCTTTTTACCTGCTCATTTAATCTTCCGGTAGATACATCATAAAGTTCAGCCAAGTCACTATCGAGCATAACCTGCTTACCTCGAATAGTAAAAATTCTATTCTGGATATTGTCTATTTTAATTATTTGATTATAATCTGTCATAATAACTCCCGTGTATTAAATCATAATTGAATTATGCCACATTTTCTATTCACACCATTCATTTGATTATCTATAAATTTTTGCAAATGTATGTCTTCTAAAATATCCGGATCTCTTTCTTTTGCCTCAAAAATAATACTTTTTTCAAAACAAAAATCGTATATGTGCCAACCTCCAAACTCGTTATACCGAAAGAAAACAGGTTTGCAAAGAGCAAACTTGTTTTCTTTCGAGTCCCGTCTATGACGTGGATGCTCAATAAAGTCGGTATATTAGCTGGTTCTAAGCAGCTTTGCATTGCCTGTCTGACGACAAAGGCAGGCAAACCTGATAAGAACCAGCATAATCGGTGTGAGGCTTCTTTCCGGCAAATAAAATTTACCTGTATAAAAAGAATGCCTGTCGAAACTGCCGGATTATCCGCGACAGTCAAGACAGGCAACATACCTTATCTTTGGATATGATTTTTACGGAAACGGCTATTTACCGTTTGCGTTTATATTCGTAATCCTTGCGTTCCAGTTCATACTGCCTTTTAACGGCTTTTTTGAACTCATTGAAAAGTTTCGTTGCCGCTTTAATAATATCTTTACCTTCCTCGGCGAGCAAAACCTTTTTGCTTTTCAGATTTATTGAAGCACTTATGGTATATGTTGCAGCCGACTTATTAATAATCACTTCGATTGTCAAATCCTTATCATACTTTTTAAAAAGATCCTGATAAAAACCGGCTTTCTCATTACACAGCGCTTCAACATCTTTACGCAATCCTTCCTCAACTTCCTTGAGGTTTTTTATTGTTATATCTACCATATCAATTGTTTTTTATGTTTATGTCTCAAGCATTGTCAAAAAACAAACCAAAACCGGAATATTGGACAAAATGACACTATAATAAATATTTGTATTTTTGCGGAGAAAGCACAATAAAAATCACAATATGAAGCTCAGAGGTATTTTATCTTTATTCTCTCTCTTGATTTTGTTATATTCCTATTCACAGGAAGAGGACATTCCAACTGTCAAAATTGGAAATCAGGAGTGGATGGCTACAAATGTTGACAGCGCTGCTCAAAACAGCTATTGTTTTGGTAATGACAAACTTAAACTTAAGAAATACGGTGGATTATACGATTTGCAGACGGCTTTGAAAATTTGTCCGGCAGGTTTTCATCTCCCTTCCGACGATGAATGGACAGAGTTGACAGATACTCTCGGAGGAGTCAATGTTGCAGGTCGAAAACTTTTACCCGGAGGTTCGTCAAACTTTGATGCTCCGCTATCGGGCAATTACAACAAAGATCTTGACATTTTAAGCTTTGTTGATAAAAATGCTTATTTTTGGACATCCACCTCCTTTAATACCAATGTTGCCTGGTTCAGACAATTGAATAAAAACCAGACAAATATAAACAGATCAACAGTGGACAAATCCTATTTTTTCAGTGTGAGATGTGTGAAAGACAATGAGTAAGATATTAAACGATGAAGCAAAAAACAGAACTTATAAATTTTAAAAACTACGGAAATATTATATTTTTTGCGATTTTGATCTTACTCTTTTTCCTTTTGGATTTCCACCACATATTGTTTCTGCGTCCCCAAGGCATCCATTTCATACGACAAACGGACAGCCTCTCTTTTGTTGTCAATTATTACAAAAACGGTATGGATTTTTTTGAACCGCAGGTTTTTAATTTAAACAGTATAAATGGTAAAGCCGCCTGTGAGTTCCCCATACTTTATTATATAACAGCGTTGTTCTACAAAATTTTCGGAGAACACGAGTTTTTCCTTCGTCTCATAACAATTACAATTGTATCGTCAGGGCTGTTTTTCCTATTCAAGCTATTGGAGAAACTTTTAAAGAGCACAGCCTATGCCCTGATTTTCACATTCTTATTTTTTTCATCAACGGTTTTCTTATACTATACTAATAATTTCCTGCCCGATGCAAGCGCCCTTGGTTTTACTTTTATCGGATGGTACTTTTTTTATGATTTTTTACCGGACAGAGACAATAAAAAATCATTGATCACCGGTTTTTTGTTCTTTACGTTAAGT
>JALSSR010000294.1 GCA_026984135.1 Bacteroidales bacterium | reverse complement strand
ACTTCCTCGCTTCACTCAAGAGGCTTGATGCCCCCCACTGGACGGAAGCTTTTAAAACCGCAAAAGAGATGACGAACGTAAAAATTCACATTTGCGGTTTTGCGGGTAAAGTATGGCACGGCGAAAAACTTGATGATTTCATTGACCTGGCGGATGATATTTGCGGAATAGGTGAATATATGACTGCTGCCGAAGAAGCGGATATCAATCTGTTCATATAATTGAACAAATTTCAAATTAATAGTTATCAAACGACTTGTTTAACAATTTTAATATCAATAAATTATGACAACAGAAGAATTAACGGCAGTAAAAGCCGACAAAACGGTAGATGCACGCGGCACTTCCTGCCCAGGACCGTTGCTTGCAGCAAAAAAAGCAATCGGAGAAATAGAGAAAGGACAGATAATGGAAGTTCTTTCGGCGGATGAAGGTACAAGAAGAGATATTCCCAAATGGTGTAAGAAAAAAGGATTCGAATATCTTGGTACCGTTGAGGAATCGGGATTTTTCAAAATCTTTTTAAGAAAATAAAAATGGAAGCCGGAAAAGTAAATAATAGTCCGAAGATTCTGGTCTTTTCGACGGAGAAAATATCAGACCCGGCTATTGATATGGCGGGCTTGTTAAAATTACACTATCCGCCTACGGTTTATACCATTCCCGTACCCTGCTCAAGTGCCGTAAAGCCCAAATGGATATTGCATGCACTGGAGCAGGGTTTCGACGGGGTTTTTATTGCTGCCGACGGCACCGATTGTCCTTACGGAGAATCCTGTACTGAAAAAACCGCACAGGTTATGACTGCCACACAGCAGCTTATGAAGGATAAGGGGATTGACCCCGCACGATTAAAAATGGCTGCTATCTGTTCCGTTTGCAGCGAACCCTTTGTAAAGCATGTTAAAAGTTTTACGGAATATTTAAAGAAACCTTCAAATTAAAGATTATGCCTGAACAAAAGGAAACATTGGAATATGATGTTCTTGTCGTCGGTGGTGGCATTGCAGGAGGCGAATCGGCTCTGAATCTTGCAAACATCGGATACAAAGTTTTGTTACTGGAGAAGGAGTTGACAATCGGCGGAAAAATGATATTGCTGAGCAAAGTCTTCCCGACACTGGACTGCGCCGCTTGTATCACAACACCGAAAGTATCCGAAATATCAAGACATCCCAATATCACAATTTTCACAAGTACGGTGGCAAAGAAAATCAATAAAATTGCCGAACACCGGTTTGAAGCCGTTATTTTAAAAAAACCGCGTTATGTCAACGTTCCGGATTGCACCGGATGTCAGTTGTGTGAAGAGGCTTGTCCTGTCAGCGTTACGGACCAGTATCAGTACGGGCTTGTGGGGCGAAAAGCAGCATATATCCCCTTCAGCATTGCCAGTCCGCGGGCAGCAGCCATTGACATTGACAATTGCACTTTGTGCGGAGCCTGCGAAAGAGCCTGCCCCACAAAATGTATTGATTTCACACAAACGGAAGAAGAGTATCTTGTGAAAGTAAAATCCGTTGTGGTTGCTACGGGATTCAATCTTTTTGATCCCCTCAAAATACCGCGGTACGGGTTTGGAAAATTTAAAAATGTAATAACCTCAATGCAGATGGAAAGGCAACTTGCGCCCACCCGTCCGTTCAACACGATACTTCGCCCGGGAGACGGAAAGATGCCCGACAATATAGCTTATGTTTTGTGTACAGGTTCAAGGGACAAGACCGTCGGAAATCCAATTTGTTCACAGATTTGCTGTATGTATTCCATTAAACAGGCTCAATTACTGATGGGCGCCCTGCCAATGGCGGACATTACCATCTACTACCTGCATATCAGAGCTTTCGGCAAAGGTTTTAATGAATTTTATGCACAGGCTCAAGATATGGGTGTTGAATTTGTAAAAGGTAAGGTGGGTAAAATAACGGAAAATGAAGACGGTAATCTCATTTTACGATATGAAGATATTGAATCGGGAGTTGTAAAGGAGGCCGAACACGATATGGTTGTACTTTCGGTGGGTGTTCTTCCAAACATGGAGATTTCGGAAACTTTTGAAAACAAAAATCTTGAGCTTGACCCGTTCAACTTTGTCGGTCAGCCTGATATTCTTGCCAGTCCGGCAAAGACAAGCATTGAGGGAGTATTTGTAGCAGGTACGGCATCCGGACCGATGGACATACCCGACTCCATTCTTTCGGGTGGTGCCGCTTCGGCAGAAACAACAAGTTATTTGAGGAGGGCTTCATTATGAAAAAGAAAATAGGCGTATATATTTGTCATTGCGGAGGTAATATCTCCGACTATGTGGATGTGGAACAGGTTCGTAAAGCCGTTGAGAACGAACCGGGCGTTTTTCTTGCAAAAACAACAATGTTCGCATGTGCCGATTCCAACCAGAAAGAGATGGTTGAAGATATCGCAGCTCAGCATCTTGATGGTGTGGTAGTTGCTTCCTGCTCACCCAAATTGCACCTTATTACTTTCAGAGCCGTCACCGAAAGAGCCGGACTGAACAAATACAATTATGTTCACGCAAATATCCGTGAACAGGTTTCGTGGGCACATTCCGACAATAAACCGGGAGCAACCGAAAAAGCAATCAGGATAGTTAAATCGGCAATAGCCAAGGTAAACAGGTCGGAATCGCTGGAACCCGTTAAAGTAAGTGCAACAAAGGCAGTTGCAGTTATAGGTGCCGGAGTTGCGGGTATGCGTGCCGCTATTGAACTGGCTGAAGCCGGCTCGGAAGTCTATCTTATAGAACGTGAACATTTTGTCGGGGGTAGAGTTGCCCAGTTCGACGACTTGTGCGTTAGCACCGAAACCGGAAAAACTCTTGTCACACGCCTCTATGATGAGGTGATGAAACATAAACACGTCACTCTTTTCACAGGTGCCGAAGTAATTGAAACCTCAGGTAGTGTCGGTAATTTTAATCTGAAGGTAAAGGTAGTTCCCAGATATATTGAATTGAGGTGTAAAGAACATCAGCTACAGGATGCAATTGATGTTTGTCCTGTGCAAGTGCCCGATGAATTCAATTTCAACATTACAATGCGGAAAGCAATATACCACAACTATCCCAGTGAATATCCCCAACTGCCAGCCATTGACATTAAAAATTGCACAAGATGCGGGGAATGTGAAAAGGTTTGCGAAAATATAAACTTCGACCAAAAAACGGAATATCTTAACCTCAAGGTCGGCTCAATACTCCTTGCCACAGGCTTCGACCCCTATGAGCCGAAACGGGGGGAATTCGGATACGGTGAAATTGAAAATGTGGTAACGTTGCCCCAGTTTAAAAGGATAATGCATTACAGCAAGGATAAACTGATGTATCGCGGTAAGCAGATAAAACATATCGCTTACATCTATTGCGTGGGAAGTCGTCAGGTTGACGGAGAAAACAAATATTGTTCGCGCTATTGCTGTACGGCAACAATACATTCGGCCGTCACAGCAAAAAACAAATTCAAAGACATTTATAACTATCACTTTAACAGAGGAATACGAACATACGGCAAGCAGGAGGTTTTATATGACGAATCTTCACGAAAAGGTGATATCTACCTGCAATCGTTTGAAGATGCACCTCCGGTTGTTGAAAAAAAGGGAGATAAAACGATTGTGAAAATCACGGACATTCTTACTAACAATAAGGAGCTTGAAGTTGAGGCCGATCTGGTTGTTCTTGTGACGGGAATGGTACCCCGGAAAGAAAATTCCATTGCAGGTTTGTTGAAAGTTCCCAAAGGGCGTGATAACTTTTTCAATGAAATCCATATGAAGCTAAGGCCAGTAGAGACCGTAATTGACGGAATAACAATTGCCGGAGCCTCTCAAGGACCGAAAAACATTATGGAATCCATGAACTCTGCACTATCGGCAGCAACAAAATCCTTTTCAATAGTTAATGCGGGTGAACTAGCACTCGAACCGACTGTTGCAAAAATTGATAAGGAAAACTGTGAATGGTGTGGTAAATGCGACGAGGCTTGCCCGTACAGTGCTTTTACAAAGATAGAGTATAACGGCAAATTTATTGCCGAAGTAAATGAAACAATTTGCAAAGGCTGCGGAATGTGCCTGCCTGTCTGCGACACCAACGCCATCGAACTTATAGGCTTTACGGATAAGGAGGTTGAAAGTATGATTGATGCTTTGGTTTGATTTGACGATTTGAAAATGAAAGATGTTATAATAATTTGCACTTATAAACAAGTGATATATAAACAGATAAAAAATGGAAGCGGAAAAAGGTAAAACACACAAGTATTTACGAGAAAGACGTCCTGTACCTAAAGAGGTTACGGAACAGTTAAAAGTTTTTACAAAAACGAAAAAGTCTATCCTGAATGCTTTGAAAGAGGGTGATAAAACAATACCGCAACTTTCGGAAGTGTTGAATATGCCGAAGGAAGAAGTAATGTTTCAACTTATGAGCCTTTTGAAATACGGTTTTGTGGAAACCGGTGAAATAGATGATATGGATGAATATTTTTATTACAAAGTAAAAGACAATGGCAAAGATAAATCCTGAATTTACAAAAGAGCTTAAAAGCTACGGAGCATTTGACGTAAACGCATGCTATAACTGCGGTAATTGTACTGCGGTTTGCTCCTTGTCGGATGAAGAAAATTCTTTTCCGCGAAAAATGATTCGTTTGAGCGTTCTGGGGTTGGAAGAGGACATTCAAATGTCGCTCGATCCCTGGCTTTGCTATTATTGCGGCGAATGCAGCACTACCTGTCCGAGACAGGCCGAACCCGGTGAGCTGATGATGTCGCTGCGCAGATGGCTGATATCGAAATACGACTGGACAGGACTTTCAGGACTTCTTTACAAATCCTTCACCGCCTCCCTGACAGCCTTTATTATCTTGGCAACAGGTGTTTTATGGTTTGCAGCTTATCAGGGTTTTAATCCCGAAAAACTATTGCATTACGGTCACTATTTTGAAATGATAGCCATCGCTTTTGTGTTTGCATTCATACTTTTACCCGACATAATACGTATGTGGTGGTTTACATTTTCAAAAGAGCATTCCAAAATACCGTTATCTGCATATACAAAAGCAATCGGGGATTTATTCGTTCATATGTTCACACAAAAGCGCACTCTCGGATGTGACGACAGTCAGGTACGCTGGTTTGAACATCTGATATTGGTTTTCGGATATCTGTTACTCCTTTTTACAACGGTTTTCCTTGATTGGTTCGGAACGAATAACACCTTTGTGATAGCCCTCGGATATATCGAAAGTGCTATAATCTTTGTTGTTACATTCATTTTTGTTTTATCAAGGGTAAAAAAGGAGAAAGAGGTCAGCAAGCATTCACATCCCAGCGACTGGTTCTTCGTGATATGGCTTTTCCTGATGGGATTCACCGCTTTTTTTGTAAGACTTTTCATTGATATAAACATTCTGAATACGAACATTTGGCTTTACGTTTTACACTTGATAGTGCTTGTACAATGGGCATTGCTTATTGTTCCTTTCGGAAAGTGGACACACTTCCTTTACCGTTCGTTCGCAATGTATTTTATAAGGGTTAAAAGCCTGAATACAAAATAATCTTGTGCTGCATAAGGCATGCCGGCTTTTCAACCTCTCGGAACTCTCACGCATAGGCCTTCTTCGACCCGAAAGGCTTACCGGTACTGACGTGACCGCCAAAGCTTAAAGAGCGACGGCAGTATGCCATTCAATAAATTTTTTGGTTGACTTTGTCAAAGTTATTATCTTAACTTTGCAGCCTCTAACTGGGAAATGAAAAAGCAAGGCAAAAAATTAGGGGAACTGGCAGCCACAGCTATTTGCGGGAACGACATAAGTTCTTCCGTACTTTATGTTTCCGCGCTCTCGATAATCTATG
Source organism: Bacteroidales bacterium (assembly GCA_026984135.1). Lineage (GTDB taxonomy): Bacteria > Bacteroidota > Bacteroidia > Bacteroidales > JAADJA01 > JAADJA01. The sequence continues at coordinate 3,472 of JALSSR010000294.1, read as the reverse complement.
CGGGAAAGTATGCATGGATTACATTGCTAATTGTCGCCTTTATCCTGTATCTGTTCAGAAAAATTTACTCGGAGGTTGTATGTGCCTTACCCTTAAACGGAGGAGCATATAATGCGCTACTGAACACGACCAGCAAATTTATGGCCTCTTTTGCTGCTACACTTACTATTTTATCTTACATGGCAACCTCTGTCATTTCGGCCAATGAAGCTATGCGATATCTGCACAGTTTATGGAATGCGGAACCTGTAATTCCGGCAACAATTACACTATTAACACTTTTTGCACTCCTTGCTATCCTCGGTATCCGTGAATCTTCAAAAGTAGCAACCGGTATCTTTATTTTTCATCTGACATCAATGGCTTTGCTCATTATATTTGTTATAAAATATCTGCTTACTTCGGGATTCGATGTTCTTTACCAAAATTGGGAATTGCCCGTTGAAGGAAGTGTCACCACTGCCATCTTTTTAGGTTTTTCAGCTTCAATGCTGGGCATTTCGGGATTTGAAAGCTCCGCAAACTATGTTGAAGAGCAAGACAAAGGAGTTTTTGTAAAAACATTGAAAAATATGTGGATAATTGTCAGCATAATAAATCCTTTAATGGCTTTTTTGGCAATATCCATCGTTAACATTCCCGAAATCAAAGAGTTGCATAGCGACGTATTATTATCTCAAATGGGAAAGATCAGCGGAGGCAACTGGCTGCACTGGGTAATCTCGGTGGATGCGGTAATAGTGCTTAGCGGTGCAGTATTGACATCCTTTGTGGGAGTAACCGGTCTTCTTGAAAGAATGACCCTCGACCGCATTTTACCACCTTTTTTCCTCAAGAAAAATAAAAGAAACAGCTCATACCGTATAATTATCCTCTTTCTTTTGATAAGTATATCGGTATTATTGATCACAAAGGGAAAAGTGGAAGTCCTGGCAGGAGTTTATACAATCTCTTTTCTCTCGGTAATGGGACTTTTCGCCATAGGTAATATTTTACTGAAAGTAAAAAGAAGAAAATTACCGAGAAGGTATAAAGCAACATGGATTGCAGTGCTAATAGCATTGATAGGGGTAACAATAGCATTGACAGGTAATATTTTAATGAAACCTTCCGATCCCGATATGCCTTCCAACTTCAAAATATTCCTTGAATATTTTATTCCCGGAATTATTTTCATAATCATAATGTTGAACCGCCTGACAATATTGAGAATGCTGCTGTATCTTCTCAGAAATATTTTCGATCCTATCAGGGAAGCGTTTCTTAAAATGCATGTATCTATAAACAGAACTATTGACAGAATAAGCTCTCAGGAATTTGTCTTTTTTACAAGGGGGGACAACATCAGAAATCTGAATCAGGTAATGCTTTATATACTTAAAAATGAAAGCACGAAAAAACTTAAACTGGTTACAATAGTAGATGAGAATGATGAAAATGCTAAAAAAACCGTTGAATCTTTAAAAAAAGATATAGAATTTCTGGATAAAGAATATCCGGAGATTTCCATTGAATTTGTTAAACTCACCGGAAAATTCACTCCCGAATTGGTTCGCGAACTTTCAAAAAAATGGAATATACCAATTAATTTTATGTTCATCGGATCACCGGGAGACCATTTCCCCTATCGCATCGAAGAGCTGGGAGGTGTAAGACTGATAATATAAAGCCGTACTTTATTTTTTACCTGATTTACTTCTTTTTCCAAAAATTACCGATGGAATATTTCACTCCAAAGGCAACAATCCAGTAACTTCCTTTGCTTATGCCAGATGCACTGTCTGACGAACATTCCGGACTTTCCGTTGAAATATCCATCTTAAAAACATTTTTAATTCCCGTGAAATAACTCGAGGAAAGAGTGACATTGAACTTTATCTCCGTTCATTGCTATGGTACTGTTATTCATGTTTTCGAATTTTTATATTAATTTTTAATGGTAACAATGTTAAAAACAAATCTCTTGATAAGAAGGATTTTTCCAAAATAACAGCAGTAGAGAACTTTACTCGTTTCCAATTGAAATAATAAACACCCATTTCAAGACCGTAAGAAGGAACCAACTCCTCTTGTAATGAAAAAACCGAAAGGGCTGCAATTGGTGAAATTTCAAATGAAAGAAATTTTTGAAAATCAAGGCGATATATAAATTTTGTTTTTATAAAATCCCAGGAAAAATGAGAATCAATGGAATTATTAATATCAAGTGATGAATTATTTGTAGAAAGAATTAAATTGGCATAATTTAAATTAATCCCCCAGCCTAACGAATGTTTTCCCTTATGATATAACCTGTTGATTCCCACACCCAATATTGCAAATTCCAATTCCGTAACACCTTTTGACTTTATGGTATTGTTTTTCGCACTATCATTAATATTTTGACATAAAGAATAATTCGAAAACAGTAACACGAAAACAAAAATTATTACTAATGATTTATTTTTCATATAATATTACTTTTAATTCAATACTTCGTCCCGCATTCAACGGATATTGATTTTCCTCCTGCATTCAACGGATAACTTGCCGTCGCCCTATCCGCATTCAACGGATGACTTGCTTTCGCTGCATTCAACGGATGACTTGCTTTCGCTGCATTCAACGGATGACTTGCTTTCGCTTTGGCCTGCACGCAGTCATCCGTTGAATTACCCGGCGGCCCGGTGCACATAATAGCTGCAACTGTCAACAATGTCATTATGTAAAATAATGCTATCTTCATTGATTATCTCTCCCTTTAATCTTCTTCCTCGGTATTGGAGCGAAAAATATATAAAAGGAATTTAAAAAAACCAAATTTCTTTTTAAAGAGAAAAGTTTCTCCTTCGCTCTTCGAGCTACTGCGAACAAGTGCTCTTTCGGTCTTCGGTGACCGAAATCTTTAGGGACGATGAAGGCTTGTGTGTCTGATTCCCGAAAGGTTGAGATGTTCAAGGGTTTTGTCAACGAATATTACGGATTTGACGATTTCTCAAGCTTTCAAATCTCCGTCGCACTGGCTTGCCTCGAATTGAAAGGTTTGTCGGCCTGAATTCAACGGATTGCTTGCCTGAGCTTCCCGCATTCAACGGATGGCTTGCTTCCACCGCATTCAACGGATGACTTGCTTTCGCTTTGGCCGGCACGCAGTCATCCGTTGAATTGACGGGCGAGCTCAAAATCGCTATAACTTCCTGAGATTCTCAGGTTTTCCCACATCCAACCAAAAAGAAGAACTATGATCGTATCCTTTTATAACCTTTGTTTTTGCAAGTTGAAGGTATTTGTCAATGATATAGAATTTCTTTTCATTTCCCAAAAACTCAAAAAACTCCGGCTCAATAATATGAATACCGCTGAAAGCATATTTTTCCGTACTTCTTCCCTCCAAACTAATTTTCACCTCTCCGGTTTTCAGGTTTGTCCATCCGCAAAGTTGCATTGACTTGTCAAAAAGCAAATACCTTGATGATTCCCTTTTTCTCACTGC
>JALSSR010000293.1 GCA_026984135.1 Bacteroidales bacterium | reverse complement strand
TTTTATCAATATGATATTTCATCATTGCACCATAATCCATATCCGTTATAACATCCACATTATGAACAAGAAAAGGCTTGCCGTCATCAAAAAACCTGGAAGCTTTTTTAAGTCCGCCGCCGGTATCAAGCAATTGATCGGTTTCATCGGAAATCTCAATCCTTATTCCGAAATTATCTTTTTGTTTTAAAAAATCAATAATTTGATTTCCAAAATGATGAACATTAATTATTATCTCATCAAAACCGTATTTTTTCAGATTTAAAATAACCGTTTCAAGTAAGGTTTTACCAGAAACCTCAATCAAAGCTTTCGGTTTGTTATCCGTCAAAGGTTTCATTCGTGTTCCCAAACCGGCTGCCAATATCATTGCTTTCATACTTCACTATTTTATCTCATAAGCACCTATGTCCACTCCTTTACCTTGCGGCACTCTGTTCCCGTCAATGTCCGCTTTTAATCCCGCATCCGTTCCTTTGTCAATACATGGTGAGGTTCCCTTTAAACGGAAGTTTCCGTTGGCGGGATCAATAAATTGCGGATCCACCTCAAATCCCAACTCCTCTCCTTCGTATCCCGTTTTCCAAAAACAGTTGGTTTCCGCCTGAACAATTGAATTCGGAGTACCAAATATCTTATCGCAGTTGTAAAAAACATTATTCATCAAAACGGAATTCCCTTTGAATGCAGTAATACAATTATAAAAAACACAATTAAAAATGAAAGCTGTATCCGAAACACTATTTATTCCCAGCGGCAGATTCTCAAAAATATTGTAATACATATAAATCTTCCCATGACTGTATATTGCCTGCTGTTGGCCATTGAACCTATTGTTTTCAATAAGTACCGAATCGCCCTTCCCGAAAAAGAGGCAAGCTCCGCCATTGCCTGTTGAGTCAGGGCTAACAAACAAATTACCCTTAACTATACCGTAGGTCGGTTCGCCGGTATGAATAAAACAAAACTTATTTCCCGTTCCCGACCTATTTAAGTAATTATCCTGTATTATGAAATTGCCAGATTTTTTTGACAATTGGATGCAATCTCCCGGAGACTCTTTTTCCGTATGTCCATTGTGGAACCACTTTCTGTTTACATCGAATATTTTACATCCTGCAACTTCAACATTTTCAACATTTTCAACAAAAATCCCGTCATCTTCTATGTTATGAATTTCGCTATTTTTTATAGTTATCCGGTTACCATACATCAAGCGAGCTCCCCAAACGGCATAGGACAGATTACAGTTATCAATAACGCAATCATTCTCAGTGTTTTTTGTAAAAGTTCCGAAAAACCTGATACATGCCACCGGCATGGCCACACCGGCGTCATTCGTATCTCCCCGTATAATAAAATTGCGGAGAACGATTTTCCGGCATTTCCTGAAATTAAAAATATAGCTGCCGGAAGAAGAAAAAACCACTGGTTTGGCACCTTTACCGTATGAGTCAAAAACCACATTACTACATTTTTCAAGAGAAATAACGGAATCGCTGTAAAAAACCGTTCCGCACTTTTGCAGAAAGACCTTTCCGTTCATATAGGCGGTATCATTAAGATGAATATCGTTCCACGAATTGAACGGATGAAGAAATGTACCGGCCTCCATTCGAGTTTCCGAAAGTGACGGATCAATATATACCGTATCCTGTGACATCAAACCTGAGATGGGTAGTACAAACGATAAAATCAGGATAAAGTGTTTTACTATGTTTTCAGTAATTACCAATTATCAATAACTTTATGAGATAAAACAATGTTAATGTCATACTTTTCTTTCAAATGCCGGTAGAGATTTTCCGCACTGTAAACCGACCTGTGTTGACCGCCCGTACAGCCGAAACTGACCATCAGGTGATCAAACCCCCTTTCAATATAATTATCAACCGCCTGATCAACAATCTGATAGACATTATTTAAAAAACCGACGACATCCGGCTCCTTCAACAAAAAGTCAATAACCGGTTTATCCTTTCCCGTCAAGCTTTTATACTCCTCATACCTTCCCGGATTGGGCAGTGCCCTGCAATCAAAGACAAAACCGCCGCCATGACCGCTGCTATCTTCGGGAATTGACATTTTGAAAGAAAAACTATATATTTCAACGGTCAATTTGAAACTTGACCTTTTTTTACGTTTTAGCGTCTCTTTTTCGACTATCTCTTTTAAACATCTTGTCAATTCCGGCATATCAACAGGCAGTTCAACATTTCTCAGATACCATTTCAAATTTTCACCCGCAAATGAAATACTTTCCAAAAAATGAGATTTGCGCTCAAAATATCCTCTGTAACCGTAAGCACCGAGAACCTGCAACAATCTAATCAGCACAAAACCGTAATAAAGATCAATAAATTGCTTTCTGTCAATCTTTATCACCTTTTCAAGACCGTTGATATAAAAATTCAACAATTCCGATCTTAATGAATGTGGGAGATTGGCTTTAGCCTGAAAAAGAATGGAAGCTACATCATACTGCAATGGTCCCTTTCTGCCACCCTGGTAATCAATAAAATAAGGACTTTCCTCATAAATCATAATATTTCGAGCCTGAAAATCACGAAACATAAAAAAGCCGGAGTCTGCTTTTTCAAGATAATCCATAAGTGTTGCGAAATCATCCTCAAGCCTCTGTTCATCAAATCCAATACCCGAAAGTTTAAGAAAATAATATTTAAAATAATTCAAATCCCATTGCATTGACTGCCGGTCGAATTCCGCTCGCGGATAGCAAACCGCCCAGTCCAGTCCTTTAGCGCCTTCAATCTGAAATTTAATCAATTCATTGAGTGATTGCCTGTAATAATTGATCACCTTTTCGGTTATTCCTTCCTTATGAAGCAAAGAAAACAGGGTTATATCTCCGAGATCCTGCAAAAGATAGATTCCCTCTTTTTTATCTTCGGCAAAAAGCTCCGGCACATTCAATTTTTTATTCCGGAAGTGTTCAGACAAATAGAAAAAAGCCTCATTTTCTCTTAAATCGGGATTCCAGGCAGCAATTGCATTTTTCGTTTCACCTGAAAGCCTAAAGTATTTCCGTATTGATCCCGACTGCGGAAGTGCCTCAAAAAACAGAAGCTCTTCCCCGGCCCATTCTTCAAATATTTTTTCTATATTAAAACGCATAAACTTTACCATTTCAAATTGTTATGACCTCCAAAACGAGAAAATGAACATAAAATAAAATATTTTGTTGTTAGTTTTCAAAAATATATAAATTTGTTCAACTTTTTATTAAATATTTATTCAAAAAACAAACACATATATAAACCTTAAAAACAAACAGTTATGTCAGCAAAATCTCCGGTAGATATATTAAAGGAAGCAATTCTTCTTGAAAAAAGAGGTAAAGCGTTCTATTCAACGGTAGCAAGGCAATCGCAAAGTGAAGCGGCAAAAAAGATTTTCACAATGATGGCCGAAGAGGAAGATGAGCATATCAAATTCCTTTCAAAGCAGTTTAAATCGTACATGGAAAACGGTAAATTCGTCAAACCCGGCGAACATACGGAAGCTGCCGACGAGGAGACCGCAATGCAAATACTGACTGACAAGATTAAAAAGGAGATTTCGGCGGCAAGCTTTGAAGCATCGGCTATTTCTGCAGCCATTGACTTCGAGGAGAGAGCTGTAAAAATTTATTCCGACAGAGCCAAAGAGGCCACCGACCCTGAAGAAAAGGCTACCTATCAGATGCTTGCCGACTGGGAAAGCGGACATGGAAAACTGCTACACCAATTGAACGAAGATTTAAAAGAACAAATCTGGAACGATAACAGTTTCTGGCCGTTTTAATGGAAAGTTTGCTAAAACGAAACGCACCGATTAGCTCAAAATTATCGGTTATACTAAAACGCATAAACTTTGCAAATTCTCTTTTATGTAATTACCTGAATTATAGCAAATTTATCTCGAAGAAATTTGCATTTTCGTTCAGCATCAGTTTATCAGGTTTTGATACTATTCCTTAATAATTTTCCTTGTCAGCACACCGTTCGTCAATTCAACGGTTAAAATATAAACACCATTTTCAAATCCCGAGATATCAAGTTGTCCCGGATTTGATGTGACTATCTTATGAATAAGAACATTCCCTTTCAGGTTGGAAATCATAATGCTTTTAAGTTCATTTTCTCCATCATTATTAAGATATATAATTCCATTAGTCGGATTTGGAAAAACGTTTATTGCAATATCTTTTGAAATATCGAATCCCGTTGAGGGGTCATACTCATATCGTCCGATATCCGGAGCCGAACCAACATATTCCGACGAATCCATATCCACAACCGTAATTTCTTCACCGAATGCAGTTGTTATGGTCAGCGAATCAATACCTGCATCAATACAAGGCGAAGTTTCATTAAGGTGGAAATCACCTGCGGCAGCATCAACAAACTGGGGATTAATGTTAATGTTGTTTTCGCCTTCTGCCCCATCGGGAAAAGGAGTATCACAGTAATTGATCTCGGCGTAACCGAAATCAAGATAGATATTGTCGCTGTAAGCACCCGGGTTACTATAAATTATTGAATTTGTGAAAGATGCATCTGAAAAGGCAATATCAACGGCACCTCCGTCACCTCCCGTGGCATGGTTATCATACATTACACAATTAAGGAAGATGACTCGCGCACTGTACCCTTCGATAAAAACGGCACCGCCGCTGGAATAGGCGGTAACATTACCCTGAAAGACACTTCTTGCAATATAGGTATCGTAACAGCCGTAAAGACAAACGGCTCCGCCACCGTATAAAACCGAATTATCAATAAAAGTGCAATTTACGATATGAACTCCGTTATCGCCCGTAAGTTTTATTGCACCGCCTTCACCATAGGAGTGATTATTTATAAACAGACAATTGTCAATGATTGTTTCGTCAGTTGTATTGATGCCGTAAATGGCACCGCCCATTCCGTTATCTTCAGCGGAAGCATCATTGTTTGCAAAAAGGCAGTTTTCGATGACCGCATCGCAATTATTCATCATTACTGCTCCTCCGTGCTGGTCAGGGTAATTGCTGCCTGTCGTTTTCCCATATTCCATACGGCAATATTTCAAATGACTTCCGTTTTGAGAATTTGTCATTCTGATACCGTGCCAGCCTGTTGCAGGATCATCGGTTGTAAAAAATATTGAATCCGTTTCCGTTCCCGCAGCCAGTAAAGTACCGTTAACGGTAAATTTAAAATGTCCCTGGAAGTTAACTTCAACACCGGGCTCAATTGTAAGCGATTCACCTGCAGGCACTACTATGTCTCCGGTTACTTGATATGGAGAGCCCGGCAACGACCAGGAACCGGATTGATTACCGTTAACAGGGGTTTGCGCAAATGCGGCAGCAGAAAAAACAGTCATTAGGAAGATAAAAAAGTTTTTCATAGTTTATAATAATTTTATAGATTATTTTTATTCCGATAGAAAACAGGTTTGCGAAAATATAACTTTTTTGGAACAGGAATAACAAACTATCGCTTTTTTCTTTTCATACTTGACATTTACTCTGAAAATATCTATTTTTACCTCGTTTTTTGTAAATAACTAAAAAGAAAAGCAATGAAAAGTATTTTTATCTTGTTTCCGGCAATCCTGATGTCATCAATCTTATACGGACAGACAGAAAATGAAGCTATTAACAACGATTCGGCTCATATCAGGCTATGGACAAAATATCCCGGGTATGTCGTAACAAAGGATAATGATACCGTTAAAGGTTACCTGATGCTCAAAAACCTGATAGCTAACCAGGATAAGGTATTTTTTTATCACGACAAAGATACGGACAAAGGGGAAGCGGTAAAATACAAACCCAAACAATTGAAAGCATATAAAGTGGGTCCCAGATATTATGAGTCTTATAAATTCAAACCTCCTGTGGCTTCATATTCAACGAACGATGCCAAGACATATCACTTTGTCTTAAAAGTTATTGACGGCCCCATATCCTTGTATAAATGGTTTTATGAGCCGACGGAAAGGTCGGAAGAGAGAGTGAAAATTGACACCTCCGACATTTTGAATTCAAAAATAGACCTTACTTTTAGTGAAACGGGATTGGAAAGCGTAACTTTTATTAAGAAGTTTGACGGTGAATTAACGTCATTCGGATTGGGCTTTAAAAAGAAAATGAGCAAGATTGTTTCGGACGATAAAGAACTTTCAAAAAAAATCCTGAATAAAGAAAAAGGATACCGTAGTTGGGATTTGGAAAAAATAGTAAAAGAATACAACAAT
>JALSSR010000292.1 GCA_026984135.1 Bacteroidales bacterium | reverse complement strand
CTAAAAAACAAATAAAATCCATTGGTGAATAACATCCAACTATCATTGGTCTGCTTGGTTTGCATATAGATGTAATTGACATCCATTATCTTTACAAAGCATCTATCATTTCTTCAATTTTATATATGCTTTTATAGTTTTCATATATGGTTTCAGGATTTTTATCATTGTTGTTATGTACTATTATGTAACCCAAAAATACTGTATGCGTCATATATTTACAATGATAATATCCGGAAATAACAGTCAAAAATATTCAGCAATTCCATTTAATTATAAAATGGAAGCAATATAAAAATGAGACAAACAAATATGAAAAAAGTAATAATTATTATCAGTATAATACTATTTTCAATAATCGGCATTATTGCATACACAATCCATAGAGCCTATAATTTTATACAATCACCTTTAAATCACATAATAATAACCGTGGATAGTGCAACAAACTTAAAATTAGAAACAGCTTCAAAAGAATCCGCAGGAATATTAATTGATACATCCGTCATTCTTTTAACAAGTAAAAATAAAAAAATTAAACTTTCAAAACTCTTAAAGTCCCCCCCAAAACTAATATTTTCGTTTGAATATCGTAATTGTAATGAGTGTATTGAACGAGAGCTAAATATGTTGAAAGCAATATCAAAAGACTTCAAACCTGATAAAATTATTTATTTATCTAATTTCGAGAATATCAGGGAACAAAAAATATTTGAAAAGGATAATGAAATTGAAGTTTTAAATTTAAAAAACAGCAGACTTGGTTTACCTATAGAGGGCTTGGAATACCCGTTTCTATTTGTTGTTGACACGAATTATCAAACCATAGCAGTCTCACCATCAGTGGGGCTTAGTCTTGGACTTCGTCCACTGTATTTGCAGACTATTATCCTAAAATACTTCCACAAAAGACAAACAGGTGGCGAATAATCGGCATTCCGCTTTAATTCATAGAAACAAAATCCGATTTTGCAGCGGCACAGATGGGGCAAACCCAATCATCCGGCAACTCCTCAAAAGGTGTTCCGGGAGGAATACCTTGTGCCTCGTCACCTTCGGCAGGGTCATAAACATACCCGCACACGGCACATTCAAACTTTTGTCCCGAACCTGAGCTTTTTTCTTTGCCGGTCTCCTCTTTTATATAAGTAGGTGCATTTTTAGGAGCTTTCCCCTTCATTTCTTTGTGATAATAATCATATGTTAAAGGATCTTTCCCCTCATCAATCAACTCACTGTCAACCACTTTACCAATGAAAAGGATATGAGAGCCCACATCAAAACTGTCAACCACTTCGCACTCAAACCAGGCTATTGTACTATCAAGCAGGATGGGAGCTCCGGTCTTACCCGTTTTGTAATTCATCTTATCAAACTTTTCAATATCCTTCCCCGAATTATATCCGAAATTACCTATTACTCCCACATCCGCCTTTTGGTCCAAAACGGAAATGGAAAAGACTTTACTCTTGCCTATTATTTCGGAGGTAAGATTATCTTTATGGCAACTGACAGCTATTTGAGGAGGTTCTGCAGTAACCTGAAAGGCAGTATTTGCAACATAACCGTTAAGTTTATCGCCGTATTTGGAGCTTATAACATAAAGCCCGTAACTCAATTTAAAAAATGCTTTTATATCCATCGGTTATTGATTATTTCATTAATTATAAATGTTAGAATTATTTGAATTTTCCAACTATTTGAAGCTTAACATCCTCAATTTCAAAATCCCGGGGACTCTTGCGTGCAAAATAGTCGGATAATATTCTGTTAAGCTCATCATCATCAAAATCCACAATCCTGTCCGTTGTTTTATCATAAAGATGATGATGTGCGCTTGTACGGTGGTCGAATCTCATTCTCCCGGTATCGGTCTTTATGCGGTTAATAATTTTATATTCCGCAAAAAGATCAAGTGTTTTATATATGGTTCCGGGAGAAATTGTCGGGTGCTCACCGGTTACCTGAGCAATTATCTGATCTGTATCGGGATGATTACCCAACTCCAACAACGCTTTATAAACAGCTATTCTTTGCGGAGTAACTTTTAACCCATGTGTTGTAAGTGCCGACCGTATTTTCTCAAGTGTTTCCAATATTATAAATAGTTTTACAGTAAAACTAATAAAAATAGTTTTTGTTCAGAGCTCAGTTAATTTTGGAAACAATCTCCGGCAAAACCGGAGATTGTTAAAAAATTTAATTATAAACTTTTGTGGCAGAACCACCAGTCATAACACTCATACTCCTTAACCCGCGATTTTGCAGTTTCAACATCAGTAGCCGGAGGAATGATGACCCTGTCGCCAATCAACTCATTTTCTGGCCAGTTGGCAGGAACAGCCACCCCGTTGGCATCCGAAATCTGTAATGCTTTCAATGAGCGCAATATCTCATCCATATCTCTACCTATCTCCTGCGGATAATAGATTATCAGTCTTATAATGCCGTTGGGATCAATGATAAATACCGCTCTTACGGTTGTAGAACCTTTTCCGGGATGTACCATACCAATGGTTTTTGCAACTTCCCCCGTAGAATCGGCAATAATCGGGAACGGAATTCTCACATCCAACTTCTCTTCTATCCACTCATCCCATTTGATGTGAGAAAAAACCTGATCAATGGAAAGACCGATAAGTTTTGCATTTAACTCTTCAAATTTGTCATTTCTTTTTGCAAAAGCGACAAATTCGGTAGTACAAACAGGTGTAAAATCGGCAGGATGACTAAAAAGAACTACCCATTTACCCTTGTAGTCGCCCGGTATATTTACCTGACCATGTGTCGTTTGCACTTTCATCTCGGGAAATTTATCCCCGATAAGCGGAAATTTTTGATTTTCATTACTCATAATTAACTCCTTTTTTATAATTTTATAAATTATTTAATATTTAATTTCGCTGCAAAGATAAACAATAATTTTTATTTATTAATAATTTTTCTTATTTAATTTTTTTTATTACTTTTGCCGCTGAAAAATTCATTTATTCATTAATTAAAATAAAGTTAATATGAAATCATTAAAAGGAACAAAAACAGAACAAAACTTACTAAAGGCATTTGCCGGTGAAAGTCAGGCACGTATGCGTTATGATTATTTTGCAAAACAGGCAAAAAAAGAAGGGCTTGAGCAGATATCCGGGATATTTGCAGAAACTGCGGCCAATGAAAAGGAACACGCTAAGCGATTTTTTAAATTTCTGGAAGGCGGAATGGTTGAAATTACTGCAGCTTATCCGGCAGGGGTTATCGGAACAACACTTGAAAACCTTAAGGCGGCAGCCGACGGAGAAAACGAAGAGTGGACGGAACTTTACCCGGAGTTTGCAGATATAGCGGAAGAAGAAGGATTTAAAGAGGTTGCGGTAGCATTCAGAATGATAGCCAAGGTTGAAAAGGCTCACGAGGAGAGATACCGCAAGCTTTATCAGAATCTTGAAGAGGGTAAAGTATTTCAAAAGGGTGATAAGATAGTATGGAAATGCCGTAATTGCGGATATCTTCACGAAGGCACAAAGGCTCCTGAAAAATGTCCGGCTTGCTTGCATCCTCAGGCATATTTTGAGGTTAAGGCATATAATTATTAAAAGGCACTTATTTTTAGTCATTTTGAGCATAGTCAGGTTTCGACTATGCTCAAAATGATATTATCCGAATATATCTTTTTGTTGTCGGAGCAGAGCTAAAACACGGGGCTTATGATTTCAAACTACTTACACCTGCTGAGTAGTAACTTAAGTTTAACCTTACCGCTCATAAAATATTTCCAAAAACATTCCGTTAAACTTATTAACAATCAGATGTTATAATTTAAGGATATAGCAACATATTTACGCTTTACATACTTATTACTTTTGCATGAATTTGGAAAACTGTTTTTCCGCATTTAAATTGTGTTAGCTATATGTTGAAATCAGGAAAAATTATAACATTTATTATTGCATTCTCTTTTATTAGTGCGCTAAAGGGACAAAATACCGCCATATATAAAAATCCGGAGGCTGATTACAGGATGGGGATTGAACTTTTCAACAAGGAAAAATACGGAGCAGCCAGAACAGTTTTTGACAAAGTGGTTTCTTCCGTATCAAATCCCGAATCACCTTTAAGGGTAAATGCAGAGTATTTTGATGCCGTCTGCGCCCTCGAACTTTATAATAAAGATGCGGGTTACAAACTTAAACAATTCATACTTTATCATCCCACTGACACAAGAACCAATCTTGCCTATTATCAACTCGGAAGATTTTCGTACAGAAACAAAAAATACAGTCAGGCGCTGGATTATTTCAAAAAAACCGATGTGTCTGACTTGTCGAATGAGCAAAAAGGTGAGTATTACTTCAAAACCGGTTATTGCTATTTCAAATCAAAAGATTTTCAAAATGCAAAAACAGCATTCGATAAAGCTGTTTTATACAATTCCAAGTATTCATCACCGTCAAAATATTACCTGGCACATCTTGCTTATGAAAAAGGCGACTACGAAACCGCCCTGACAGGGTTCAGAGAACTTAGCGACGATCCCAACTTCAAAGCAATCGTTCCTTACTACATCGTTCAGATATTGTTTCTAAAGGGTGAGTATGCCGAAGTAACGGAGCAGGCTCCCCCCCTGCTGAAAAACGCTTCCCGAAAACGTGCTCCGGAACTTGCAAGGATTATTGGTGAGTCATACTACAAATTGTCACAATACGACAATGCATTGCCATACTTGGAAAAATACAGCAGTGCGACAAGAAGTAAAATGAACAGGGAAGACCTCTTTATTCTTGGCTTTGTCAGGTATAAATCGGGAAAGTATGCCGAAGCAATCAAAGACCTTCAACAGGCTTCAGGCAATAAAGATTCGGTATCGCAATATGCCTGGTATTATCTCGGCGCCTGTTACCTTGAGACGGGCAAGAAAAAATTTGCTGCAAATGCTTTCAATTCAGCCTTCAAATTGGATTTTGACAAAGAGATAAAGGAGGATGCTCTTTTCAATTATGCCAAGATAACCTACGACATCTCATTCGACCCTTACAATATTGCCATCAAGTCGTTAAAAAAATATTTGGCGGACTATCCCAACTCAAGCAAAAATGATGAAGCTTACACTTTTCTGTATAAAATAGCTTTATCAACAAAGAATTACGGTGAAGCACTGGCAGCTCTGGAAAAAATAAAAAATAAGGGAAAAACATATAGCAAAGACCTTCAGAAAGCAACATTTCTTATGGGTACGGAACTTTTTTCAAAGATGGACTATCAGGGAGCAGCCGAAAATTTCAAGAAAGCTGCGGATTTGAACTCGGATAAAAAGATTACCGCTGAAAGTCTTTTCTGGCTTGGAGAATCATACTTCAGGCTAAAAAATTATCAGCTTTCCTATACCAATTACAAAAAATTTCTTGAAGCAAAAAAAGCAAAAATCCTCCCCATATACAATATCACCTATTACAATATCGGATATGTGTTTTTCAAACGAAAAGAGTATGCAAAAGCTCTCAATTATTTCAAGAAGTTCATCTCATCCAAACCCGAGAATTTACAAATGACGGCAGATGCAGCCCTTCGTGCAGGCGACTCTTATTTTGTTATGAAACAATATGACAATGCACTTTCTTATTACGATAAAGCCATTGATATGCAGGCAATTGACGTGGATTACGCCCTTTATCAAAAGGCTCTTACACTTGGTGTACTGCAAAGGTATAATGAAAAAGTCGTTGCATTAAATAAGATCATTGGCAAATATCCAAATTCTGCACTCTACGGAAAATCGCTCTATGAACTTGGCAACACATATCTGATAATGAACGATAATGAAAATGCACTATTAAGTTTCAAGAGAATAATCAAAGAAAGGCCGTCAAGCACTTACTCCGTGAAGGCACAACTTAAATCAGGGCTTATTTATTACAACGGCGGTCAAAACGAACTTGCATTGACAACCTTTAAAAAAGTGGTCTCGACTTTCCCGGGTACTCCCGAATCAAAGGAAGCGCTTGCAAGTATTAAAAACATCTACATTGACCTAAACAGGGCAGAAGATTATTTTGCATATGCGTCGGGCCTCTCGTTTGCAAATATAACACCTTCGGAACAGGATTCCGTTTTGTATGTTGAGGCCGAAAACAGATACCTTGACCAAGACACACAGGGTGCAATATCATCATTGACCAAATACCTTGAAAAATTTCCTGATGGTGCCTATAAGACCAATGCCGAGTTTTACCTTGCCGAATCACTTTATTCGGAAGGAAAGAAAGATGAAGCCCTGAAATATTATGAAAGTGTTTTAAATTCCGGGCAACCTGAGTTTATGGAAACCTCTCTCTATAAAGCAGCTACAATAAACTACAGTCAGGAAAACTACTCGAAGGCAGCACCCTTATTTGCAAAACTGGAGGAATCAACGGAAAAGCCGGAATTGCTGATTGATGCACGGTATTGGCAAATGAAGTCATATTTGTTCCTCAATGACTTTGAAAATGCACTTGTTTACGCAAATAAACTGTTATCAACCGAAAAAATCAGCGACAATATCAAACTTGACGCTCTGATGGTAAAAGCAAAAGCATTTTTATCGGCGGGAGAACTTGCACTTGCTAAAAAATCGTTTAACGACATAGTCAAACTGTCTTCCGGCATCGAAGGAGCGGAAGCAAAATATAATGTTGCCGAAATAGAATATCTTCTGAAAGAATATGACAATAGTGAAAAAACGGTTTTCGAACTTGTAAACAACTATTCCGGTTATGATTATTGGGTTGCCAAAGGATTTATTCTTCTCGGTGATATTTATACTAAAAAGGGGAATCTGTTTCAGGCAAAACAAACATTCCAAAGTATCATTGACAATTACGACGGTAAAGATTTAACCGATATTGCAAAGGAAAAACTGGAAAAGATAAATGCAACCGAACTGCAAGAAATGAAATTACAAAAACAAAAGGATAGTGTGCTGACAGTCCCGGACACTATTAACATTGATGGCGAAAATGTTGAACTACAGGAATTTTAAAAAAACAATTACAAATGGATTATAGAACCATTAATAGGATGGAAGAAAAAAGAGATAACCCTTACCTGCAGAATACACGAAAGCATCCGGTAAAGTTGACCCGGCATTTCAAGATTTTTGATAAAGCAATCCCTCTGATGCTGTTTGCTTTGTCAGTTGTTAATACTGACGTTATTGCACAGCAAGACACAACAAAAAACGAAGAGGTCACCGTTGTTTCAGCTTATGAACCTACCGTAAATGATGCTTTCAAACTGAATATCTCTCCCAAGTTGAGCGAAGATGAAAGTGAAAAGCCGGATATTAAATATTCGGTAATATCCAAAAATATTGACTCGCGGCTTGGGGTCAATCCCATTATGGCAGCTAAGATAGCGGGAGAATCGGCACCAAAGCTCTATAAAAATTATGTAAAACTTGGTTTTGCAACCACCCTGTCTCCATACCTTGATTTCTATGCTTCGATGCTCAGGTCAAAAAAGAGCGGTTTCGGGGTACATATCAAACATTTCTCCTCGGCAGCGGGAATAAAAGGATATGCATATCCCGGCTCTGGAGAGACGGAAGCAAACATTTACGGCAGAAAATTCGGAAGTCGTCATGCTTTTTCAACAGAGTTGTTTTATAAGCAAAACCGCGCTCATTTTTACGGTTTCAGACCTGATGATTTTCCGGAAATAACATTATCGAAAAAGGATATCAGGCAAACCTACAACCTTCTTGGTGTCAAAACGCTTTACGAAAGTACCTACAACCGCTCCTCGGCTCTGCATCATTCATTAAAACTCAATTATTACTATTTATGGGATGGTTATAACAGCAGCGAACATAATCTGTTTTTCAATGCCGATATTCATAAAAAAGTAAGTTTTTTCAACTTCTCCAAAGAGCAAAAACTTGGAATTGAAGCGGGTGCCGACCTATGGTTTAACAACGATAGTATAATAAACGAAAATACGGGAATAGTCTCATTTACTCCTTATTACGACTTAAAGTTCTCGCAATACGGATTTCATATTGGTGCAGATGTAGCGTTGCAAATGGATTCGTCCGTTTCGGTGCATGTTTATCCTGTTGTAACAGCGGAAGTTCAGGTAATTAGAAGCCATTTGGTTGCTTATGCAGGCATCAAGGGTGAGCTACAAAAAAACAGTATGAAATCTTTCAGTGATGATAACGTTTTTATAATCTCTACAATTGAGAAAAGGTTTACAAATTATAAACTTGGCGAGTTTGTAGGATTAAAGGGCAGTGTTGGGAAATATTTCGATTATAATCTGATGTTCGTGAATTTCAATATTGAAGATATGCCGTTTTTTGTGAGCGATACGGTTTCGGCACCGTCTGAAGGGCTTACTAACAAATTTTCGGTTGTATATGACAATGTAAGACATTCAAGTTTTATTGCCGATTTCGGATTTCATTATAAAAACAAGTTCAACGCAATAATATCGGGTAAATACCACAACTATACTCTTGATAATCTTGAATACGCGTGGCACAAACCAAATTTTGAATTCTCCCTTATGATGGATTACAATATGCAGGATAAGTTTTTGATTAAAGCCGAACTGTTTTCATTTAGCAAGATGTATGCACCTGTTTATCAATACAGTACCAATAATGCCGGCTTGCAGGCGGTAACACAGGTTGCAGAGGAGATAAAAGGTGCGGCAGACCTTAATCTCGGTGTGGAATACAGATATTCAAAAGTACTTTCGGGTTTCGTGAACTTCAATAATATACTGAATCAACGCTACTATAAATTCTATAATTATCCCTCTTACAGATTTAATTTGATGCTGGGGATTACATACTCGTTTTAAAGTATTACTTTTGCACTAAAAATATCATAGTGAAAAAGTTTTTTATATATATACTTTTATTCATTTTTTCCGGAAATGTATTTTCACAAAACACCCCCCCAAAATACTCTTTTTTTGTTGCGGGACATACATATGGAAGTCCGCTGTCTCCACATTACGGTTTACACTATCCTTTTGTTGGTTACATTCCGAAGATAAACGGTTATTCCGGTATGGCATTCGGCGTTTTAACCGGCGATGTTATGGTTCAAAGCACACCCGAATATTGGGATTCTGCTATAATTGATATGAATGAACTTACTATGCCGGTTTATATTGCCGCAGGCAATTATGACATTGGTCCTGCATTTATAAATATTTTCGAGCATTACTATTTCAGTTTTAAACAAAATGACGATTTGTTCATTGTTTTAACACCGGGCCTGGTTATTGAAAATAGTATCACCAAAATTATATTTTTTTACAACCGGGGTTATTCTTGTGGTATCATAAACTTGCCCGGTTGAATCATCAAAATATTGATAATGTTCTATGTAACCGGTATCGACATGGATCAAAAAATCATTAAAAGTAGCGATAGATATTTCATACACGTCACCCATCCCTCCCATATAGCACCATAAATGAAATTCTACATCCGGAATTGTATCTTGGTCGAGGTTAAAATAGAAAAATGAATCAGTGCAGTCCCACCAAGGGCCAAGAGAAGATAAGACTGTGTCCTGTAATGGAATATTATTTCCTCCCAAACTACTACTGTCGGGCACTAAATATTGGGCATTAGTTTGCCCGACTAAAAACATTAAGAGTATGATTATCGCAATCCTTTTCATTTTTCAATTCATTTAATTATTGTCAACGGGAAGTACCCCGTTTAAAATTCGCAAACTTCACCCTGTTATTTATATCCCGGTCTTTACGAGCCCCAAATATACAAAAAATTCCGGATTCTCCATTTTATAGTGAAATTAACCGGCTTAAAACGGCACTATCGTTCCGGAATGGGTGGCATGGTTAGACCGAAATAGCCACAGTATGACTGAAATATCCGGTTTTTCAGGCTTTTTGTCCGCCATATTACACCACTGGGCTTTACACGCATACGGCATTACGGCTTTCTGTCTTCGGCAGCAAAGAAAAAATCGCTAATGCTTATCCGCAAATCGCTTGGTATTAAACCTGCTCCCGCACCAAAAGACAAGAAGTGGCAGGAGATAGCTCTGGAACGTATGGGAATAAAGCCTGGCATTTGTAAATGTTGCGGTGGCAAGATGAAAACAATAAAGTCTCTGCCCAATATGTTCAGATTGAAAGGCAGGGATCCCCCGTTAAAAATAAAAAGTAACGAGCAATGGACAATAATTTAATAACATACGGTTTGCATTCTAAAATGTACAGCCACAACTATGTCAAAATTTTTGAAAAGCACAGGAAAAGGGTTAGAAAAGCATATCTTTGTATCCGGAAACAAATTTTAAAAAGCAGCAAGTTAAGAGATAATGTCAAAGGAGGGAAAAAACGGCACTAAAAATTCCGAACCAGAAAAACAGGCAAAAATTGATTCCACAATATAATAATGTATAAGCCGGCCACGGTAATAAAATCCCACGTTTAGTTCAACATTCAGTACATATTGCATCTACGCTTTCACTCCGTTTCGCTTCGACGCAATACGATACTTAATTGTTGCCGTTTTTTTAATTAATTTTATCAATTTCTGAATATGAATCTCCAAAACTCTCATATAACTTCTTCATTTCTTTATGAAAACTCGATTCATCAACATTCAAACCTAATACATATTTAAAAATATTTGTTTTTAATTCATTGTTCTTTGGTTGCATTTTACCATTATGCCAAAATAAATATTTCAAAAGCTTTCCTGATAAGTTTAAATCAATTTTTTTAATTTTTGACTTTAATGTTTCTATTTCTTTTTTCTTCAAAAATTCATAATAGATTTTAGCAATAATCTCTTGCCCAATTGGTCTCAAAAGTAAACTGCCTCCTGTTTCGCTATTTCTATCAAAAAGTCCATTTAAATGAATATTTCTTTTATCTTCAATAAAATAAACTATTTCAGGAAAAGTATCAAATAGAAAATCCCAATATTTAACAGAAATATCATATAACATATTTAATTCTTTATCAGTCGGTCTTTTAGTGTAGAAATTTGGTCTTTTTTTGTAGAGGATATTATTTATTTTATTTATTGTAACAAGAGTTGTAAAACTTGAAACATCCTTATTTGGAATATTACCACTTTTACTTGAAGAGATTGCATTTTGTTTACTTAGCACAGGATGGTTTTCTACTAATCTTCTAGTATTTATTGCTCTACAATCGTCTTCATCAAGAATAATTAACTCGGCACCTTTGGGTTTTTCGGCATATTTATTTAAAACAGTAAAAAGCCTACGAGTTTTTTCTTTATTATCGTTGTTATGAACAACTATTATCAGAGAAATTTCTTCGCCTCCAAGTTTCTTATTTTTTTTATATGCATCTCTTATTCCTATTAATCTATGCTGACCATCTAAAGCAAAGATTTGTTCATTGCCGGAAAGTTCAAGAATACCAAATTTATTTTCAATGAATTGAATTGTTTCATCAGTTATTTTTCTGTTTTCTATTTGAAAGTAACTATCGACATCAATATCATACCATTGAGGATTACCCTTATGAATTGCAACAGTCAAACTATTAAAAAAACGTTCATCATTTTCCAATAAGTATTTTGAAATTTTATTAATTCTTTTTGGATTAATCTCTCTTTGCAAAATTTCATTAATATTTTTGGTATATAAATCAGATGATTCTGCTACAGTTATTATTCTATTGTTATCAACAACATCTTTTATTTTCATTACAGTGGAATAATATGTCCACTTGCCAATAACTCCCCTTAAACTCGGTAAATATAATTTTTTCATAATAAATTAGTTTAATATGCTTCTTGGATTATGTGCGCCTTTTAAGTATAATTGATTGTTTAAAGAAGGAACAATAATATTAATTAATTGTTTTTCCGTATCAATTATATTTTGATCATTATTGATTTCGAAAAAATAAACAAAAGTTTTTTCAATCCACGCATTTGTTAATAATTGTATATTTCTTCTTACATTTTTATTGCCAATAGAATTTACATAATCACTAAACCTTTTAAAAAAAGTATCTGATTTAATAACTCTACCAATATAAAGCAGATAATCAATGCGTGGAACAAATGGAAAATTCGGTTCTACAACAAACATATAAATACCTTTCTTATCTTTTATACTATCCATTTGCTGTCTAATATTCTCATCAAATTTGATTTTTTTACTATAACTTGTAAGGTTTACAGGTAAACTAAAAGTTTGCCATTTTTTTATATTTAATGTAAGTGGCAGGTCGTAAATTTTTTCAGGATTCTGTTCATTGATTTCTTCTAATGAAAGTGCACTCATAGTTCCCTATCTTTTATTTGAATTAATTTAAACAATTTTCCTTTTTCGTATTCGTTAATATTTGAAATTGCTTGTCCTTTTTCAATTTTTGACATACTAATTTTTACTTTACTTTCTTCTTTGTCGCTAAAACCTAGGAATTTTTTAATCATCTTCAAATTTTTTTTGTTTA
>JALSSR010000291.1 GCA_026984135.1 Bacteroidales bacterium | reverse complement strand
CTGGATGTCTATACAGAACATGGTGAGGAAGTAATTCTGCCCGGCTTTGTTGGGATGACTTCCGCACAGATTGACTCAGCAGGATATAGTGATGATTTTGACTTTTATATAATTGATTCTGTTTATGATAAGAGTAAAGCAGGCGGAACGGTTGTTATGCAGTTACCACTTGCAGGTTCCAGCGTGAAAAAAGGGAGAAATGTTTACCTTACTGTTGTAGCTATGACTCCCGAGTTGGTTACAATGCCCGACCTTAAGGATCTTACGCTCCGACAGGCCATTAACGTGCTTGAGTCAGGCAAATTACAAGTGGGTAAGCTTAAATATGTTCCGAGTTTTGATAAAAATGCTGTCCTTGAACAGATGTTTAACGGAGACACCATCTTCCCGGGAGACACCCTTGTTAAAGGTTCCGTGATTGACCTGATTGTTGGTTCAGGCGACAGAACTTATGAAATACCGGTTCCGTTCCTGATAGGGAAAACACGCGAAGAGGCTATTTATGCCATTAATACCGCATCTTTTAACCTTGGCCACGAGATATATCTCGACAGCATCGTTGATGAGGAGCATTCGAAAGTTTATATGCAGGACCCGCGCTGGGATACTGAATTACCATATTATCCCGGAGACTCCATTCATCTGTGGTACAGGTCGGATGATTCTGTGAATTTTGAACTATATTTGCAAACGTTTTTACCCGATTCACTACGAACCGATAGTCTTGCTGTTGATTCACTGTTTCAAAAAGTTGAATGAAAAGATATTTAGTTTACATATTGACAACTTTTTTCCCTTTAATACTCTTTTCACAGGAGTATCTGACAGGCGTCGGAGATAATTCCGTGATAAAGCGGTATCGTCAGTCTCATGAAGATGAGCTTGAGCCGGCTCTTAAATCTCAGTTCATTAAATACATCCCGCTTGAATTGCCGTTTTATGATGATTTTTCAAAAAGGGGCGTCTATCCCGACAGTACAAAATGGATTGACAATTATGCTTTCGTAAATCCCGATTATGCAATTTTTCCAATTAATACCGGAGTTGCCACTCTGGATATTCTGGATGAATTCGGTGATATTTACGGTTCGGCAAGCGTTTTTCCGTTCGATGCCGACAGACTGACCTCCTTTCCTTTAAGGCTTGATTCGGTATATGACGAAAGTATTCAGGCAATGCGACGATTAACTCCGGCAGATTCAATCTACTTTTCGTTTTATTACCAACCTCAGGGAAGAGGAATACCTCCGCTTTCGTATGATTCGTTAATTCTTGAGTTCGGACGATATACCGAGGATACCGTTTTCTCACATATCGAGTCTTTCTGGCTGTATGTTAACGAGATAAAGAAACCTGACGGTGAATTTTACGGCCCTGGCGACACTTTGTTTCCGGGCGATATTATTGAACTTGATTGTGATATACCGTTTTATACTGTTCAGGATATTCTGATTTATACCGATTCAGTTTCGGTTCCCTGTGATTCGGTCTATACTCTTGCAACAGAATGGAAAGAGGTGTGGAGTGCCGGCGGTGATTCAATAGAGTCTTTTGTTGAAAAATACAATACCTATTTCAAAAGAGTGATGCTGCCGATTACCGACACAGGGTGGCTTAAGGGTGATTTTCAGTTCAGATTTCGTAATTATGGAACCATCTCCAACATCAATAGCTGGAAAAGCAATACCGACCAGTGGAATATTGATATGGTTTACCTGAATGCAGGCCGCAGTTATAACGACTACTATCAGAAAAAACTCTGTTTTAACGAAAAACCTAAAAGTTTGATCCTTGACTATTCCTCAATGCCATATTATCAATATCAGGATGACCCTGTCTCTTTTGTGAGTACGATTGATGTCTATGCAAATAACCTTGACTCTCTGCCCCATCTCTCAACATTTGAGTTTTCGGTAAAGGATAAGGAAGGTGAGATTGTTGAGAATTATACGACCTCTTATGAAGGATATTTGGATCCGCTTTTTAATATGAGCAGCAACAGTTATCAGCCCTTTGTAAAATTGCCGCTTAGCTGTTGTCTCTTCGATTTTTCAGCTTACGACACTACTTTTTTTGATGTTACTTATATTATTCACGACCAGAATAACCAGTTTGGTGACACTGTAACGGCAAAGCAAAATTTTTATAATTATCTTTCATACGATGACGGAACTGCCGAAGCAGGATACGGATTGTCCCCTGCCGGTGCAATGCTTGCCTATCAGTTCAATCTGCAAAAGCCTGATACTCTGAGAGGATTGCGTATGTATTTCAATAAGGTTGTACACAATTATAATGAAAAATTGTTCCATATAACCGTCTGGAATGACAATAACGGAGAACCCGGCCTGATTATTTACCAGAAGAAGAATGTTCTGCCGGATTTTACCGACGGGTTCAATCATTTTTCTGATAAATATTTTACCGATAAGGAACTTGTACTTGGGCAGGGAACCTTTTATATCGGCTGGGTTCAGACTACCAATGATAATCTGAATATAGGATTTGACAGGAACACAAATTCCAGGGATAAAATATTTTATAATGTTGACGGCAAATGGACCAATTCCAATTTTGAAGGTTCACTAATGATGCGTCCGTTGCTCGGCGCCGAAATTGTCCCGATGGATGAACAAAACACATACAAGAATTCCACCGGAAAACTTTTGGTTTATCCCAATCCACCCGAGCCTAACGGAAAAATTAAAATCATTATTCCCGAAGTACCCTCTTCGGATCCCGATATGTGGAAATATCTTGAGGTAAGGATATATAATATTTACGGTCAGTTGATATTTTCAACACCATATTCGGACTCCGGCATTCCGGTATCGGGGCTAAAACAGGGTATTTATGTTGTTGATGTTTACGATTCGGCCTATACACGTCATTATACCTCAAAACTATTTATAACTAAATAATGTTTGCCAATGACAGACTTTTCCGATAAGAACAGTGGAGAGCAAGAACTGTTTGAGCATTACAGATTTACGGTTGACCCGGGGCAAAGTCCGTTAAGGGTTGATAAATATCTGATGCATCATATTGAAAACGCCTCAAGAAGCCGGTTGCAAACAGCAGCCAACAACGGTAATATCCTGATAAACAATGAACCTGTAAAGCCTTCACATAAAGTCAAACCCGGAGATATCATCACAATCGTTATGGCAGAACCTGTCCGCTCAAAAGAGATGCTGGCAGAAGATATTCCTCTCGAAATACTGTATGAAGATGATGATCTTATAGTCGTTAATAAATATGCCGGAATGGTAGTACATCCTGCACACGGAAATTTTTCCGGCACTCTTGTAAATGCTTTGTTATGGCACTTCCAAAAGGAAAAAAAGGATGAGAGAAAGGCTAAACCGGGTCCATACCTTGTTCACAGGATTGATAAAAACACTTCCGGAGTGATGCTTATTGCAAAAAATGAGATTGCCCAGGCAAAAATATCGGAGCAGTTTTTTGATCATAGTATTGACAGAAAATATAATGCTCTTGTTTGGGGAGATTTTGAAGAGGATGAGGGAACGATTGAAGGTCACGTGGGACGCAGCCTGAAAAACAGGAAGATGATGACTGTATTTCCCAATGGCGAATATGGTAAACACGCAATTACTCACTACAAGGTTGCCGAGCGTTTCGGATATGTGACTTTAGTTGAATGTCAGCTTGAAACCGGACGCACTCACCAGATAAGAGCGCATATGAAATATATCGGCCATCCTTTGTTTAATGATGAAACCTATGGTGGCGACAGAGTGTTAAAAGGAACAACCTTTACAAAATATAAGCAGTTTGTAAGGAATTGCTTTGCTGTTTGTCCCAGACAGGCACTGCATGCAAGAACTCTCGGTTTCATCCATCCGTCAACAGGAGAAAAATTGCTATTTGAAGCACCTTTTCCCGATGATATGCAACAACTTTTGGAAAAGTGGACTAACTATGCCGTTCATAGGGCTTTGGATTAGATTCAGAACCATCAGAGACTTAGGCTGTTTCCTGCCAAATCCCAATAATAACGACATAATTGAAAATACCTGAGGTCAGACCTTTTTGTAGCTCATAAAAACCACGAGTCAGGTCGAGCGAAGGTAAGACCTATTTCCTATGCTTTCTCGCTTCCTGAATAAACCTTTTCACAATATTTATTGAGAGAGGATCAGTGTAATTCATTGCTTCGGGATGCCACTGAACTCCAAGGAGATATGCTTGACCATCTGTATCAATCAGTTCGACGGATTCCACAAGTCCGTCATCAGTGTGAGCAACCGCCTTTAATCCGGGTGCAAGCTTGTTGACTGCCTGATGATGATTACTGTTAACTATTCCCTCTTCAACTCCTGAAATTTCATTCAGCAGTGAGTTTTTTGCAATGGAAATATTATGTTTTGAAGGTTTATAAGGAGGATGTCTGTGTTTAACCTTTGTTCCCACATCCGTTGGGATGTCCTGATAAAGTGTTCCTCCGAAATATGCATTCAACATCTGATGTCCGCGGCAAATACCTTGAATGGGGAGTTTCAGTTTCAGAGCTTTCCCAATGAGAGCAAACTCCAGAGTATCCCTGTAATTATCCGGAAGATCACACTTTGAGGAGTCGAACGTCTCACCATACCTGTCCGGATTAATATCCTCGCCACCGGTTAAGAGAAGTCCGTCACAGGTCTCAAGCACCTTCAATGCAGAATCAACACCGAGATGATACATATCAATGCAGACAACCGTTGAATCGGCTGCATGTAGCCATTTTATGTAATTCCTGTAGCTCTTTTCAGGGACAGCTTTTGAAATGGCAATTCTGACCGGCTCTTTTTGATGCTCTTCCTGTGTTGAGCAGCCTGAAATTGTAAGGACGATTCCTAAAATGATAATCAGGAGTAAATTCGATTTTTTCATATTATTCCGTTCTTGATCTTTGTGGTTTGTATATTAAAAAAAGTCCCGCAGCAAAAACTACCAAAGTAATTGATAATAAATACAATATGTGCGACACTGCAAATGCAGGTATTAAATAAAAACCTGCCATAAATGTTCCCGTGATACTTCCAACCGTTGAAATGGCGTACAAATTTCCCACTGTTGCTCCCGTAGTTTTCAAACTTTTGATTTTCAATCTTGCCGCAAACGGCGAAACCATTCCCAGAAAAAAACCGGGAACAGAAAAAAGAAGCAAAGAAGCAATCAGAGAAACTGCATTGATGTTGTTGATTAATGATAAGAGACTTCTCAATAAGACATCCTTAACAGCAGTTGAAAGTATAATAAAGACAGCAGCAGTAAGAATTATTTTCCCAAGCAGCGCAAAGTAGGGCTTTCTGTCGGCCAGTCTGCCTCCAAGATAATATCCGAGACTAAGACTCATCAATATAACCCCGATTATTGCCGACCAAACCGTTATGGAAGTACCCACATAAGGCCCAAGCATTCGCGAACCTATTATTTCATAAGCCATTACAACTGCTCCGGAAATAAAAACTACAACCTCAAGATAAAATTTCTTCATTTGAAAAATTATATGGCTGCAAATTTAGGGATTAATTGGTATCAATCTTTATTAATATGCCAATTGGAGCTCAAATTTTCACAAATATCCGTCGCAAATACCAAAAAACAAAATAGATTCAGTAATTTTGCAAAAAAAATTATATGAAATCGAAATTACTTTTATCGGCTGCTTTTATTCTCGCTATTCTTTCGGGATGTAATAATCAAAATAATACTAAGCAACGGAAAACTCCTGCTACGAATAAAGTCCTGCAAAGTTTTGTTAAGCATCCCGAATGGAGCAAAAACGCAAATATTTATGAAGTTAATATCAGGCAATATACCGAAGAAGGCACTTTCAAAGCATTTGAAGAACATTTACCCCGCCTTAAAAAAATGGGAGTTGATATTCTTTGGCTTATGCCTATATACCCCATTAGCGTAAAAAACAGAAAAGGCACCCTTGGAAGTTATTATGCCGTTAAAGATTATAAAGCTGTAAATCCCGAATTCGGAACAATGGATGATTTGAAAGAACTTGTCGGTAAGGCACACAAAATGGGGTTTAAGGTTATTCTCGATTGGGTGGCGAACCATACGGGCTGGGATAATAAGTGGATTACCGAACATCCCGGGTGGTACACCAAAGACTCAACCGGAAAAATGGTTTCGCCATTCGACTGGACAGATGTTGCCGATCTCAATTATGACAATAAAGAGCTTTGGAAGGCTATGACCGGTGCGCTTGAGTTTTGGTTGAAAGAGGCAGACATTGACGGATACCGTTGTGATGTTGCCGGAATGGTACCCACGGAATTTTGGAATCAGGCCAGAGAGAAACTGGATAAGATAAAGCCGGTTTTTATGCTTGCCGAAGCCGAACAACCCGATTTGCAGATTTATGCTTTTGATATGACTTATGCCTGGGAGCTTCATCATATTATGAATCAGATAGCCAAAGGAGAAGAAAATGCCACCGCTATTGAGAAATATTTTGAAAAGCAGGATACGACTTTTCCACATAATGCATACAGAATGAATTTCATAACCAATCATGATGAAAATTCATGGAACGGGACTGTCAAAGAAAGAATGGGGGAAAGCGCAAAGGCTTTTGCAGTTCTCACCTACACTTTACCCGGAATGCCATTGATATACAGCGGACAGGAGGTCGGATTGGATAAAAGGCTTAAGTTTTTCGATAAAGATGTGATAGAATGGGATTTCACATCACCTTTGATAAAATTCTACACAACATTAAATAATCTGAAATCAAATAATAAAGCTTTGTGGAACGGCGATTCAGGTGGAAAAATGACAAGAATACATACTTCCGATGATAAATCGGTATTTGCCTTTATCAGGGAAAAAGACGGAAACAGGATTTTTTGTGTCGTTAATTTGTCCGATAACAAAGTTTCGGCAACTCTGAAAGGAGAAGATTTTGTCGGAAAATATAAGGATGTATTTTCCGGTGATAAGAAGTCTTTTGTTAAAGGGGACAGCCTTTCTCTTGATAAATGGGAATACGAAATATATATGAAACAATAGGAAAAAAGAAAAGGCTGAATCGTGAACGAATCAACCTTTTCCCATTAAATTCACAACTATTTATTTTTTACTGTTAACCTTAGCATTTCTTTCTTCAGTTTTATTTACCGATGTTGGCGAACCGGATTTTGCAACTACTTTTCCCTTTATCCTTAATGTAACGGAAGGTGTTGTTGCATTGGAGTAAACGTGTATGGTTTTATTAATAACACCAAGTCGTTTGGTATCATACTTAACCTTAATAACCTTCGACTGACCGGGCAGAATAGGCTCACGCGGCCAGGTCGGCACCGTACATCCGCAGGACGAACGTACATTTGTAAGTATCAAAGGTTCTTTACCCTCATTGGTGAATTTAAATTCACAGTTTCCGTTAGCATGTTGCTCGATAGTTCCGTAATCGTGTGTCGTTTTTTCAAACTTGATCGTCGGAGCATCCGGATTATCAGCCTTTTCGGTAGCAGCCGGTGCTTGTTTTACTTCCTTCTTTTGTACGGGTTTAACCTCTTTATTTTTTGCAGTCGAAATCTGTGCACTTACCGTAAAAACCGCAAAAAACGCAACTGTTAATAGAATTGTAATCTTTTTCATATCAAATGTTTCAATTGTTAATAATGATTGTCTGTGTGCAAATATATAAACAAACCGAAACAGGGTGTTTTTTTTAACAAAATTTTACAATTGTAAATAAAATGTTAAAATTTTTTTTTGATAAAAAACTTGACAAAAGCATCTACATTTCTGTAATTTTGGTACAAACTTATAAAAACAGCTATTATGAAAAATTTTATATTAACAATACTGTTGGCAGTATTTCTGGTGCCTGCAGTACAAGCAACACACTATTGGACAGGTGCCGTTAATCAATTATGGAACAATCCCAACAATTGGGATATGGGTACCGTTCCTGGTTCAGGTGATGACGTAATTATTGTTTCAGGGACAACATATCCTTGCTGGATTTCGTCAGCCGATCAAATGTGTAACAATCTGTTTATTATGGGGAATGCCTCCCTACGAATTTATGGTCATCAGTTAACCGTTTATGGTGCAATGTCTGTGTATGGAACTTTGATAATGGATAATTCGGCAAGCAAGTTATTTGTCTTTAACAAAGTTATCTGGTATTCGGGTTCACAGGCAAACATAACGGCCTGGGCTCCCATAAAAGTTTATGGCGACTGGGAATTCAGAAGCGGTGCCAATGTCCATCTTGATAACGGGTTTGTGGAATTTATGGGAAATTCCACTTGCAACATAATTTGCAAATCTACCAACTCTTATTTTCATGGCCTTGTAATGACATATTCTCATAATACTATTTTCAGTACATCTTCAACTGCGGATCTTGTAATTAACTATTTATTACAAATAGCAAGTGATGCTGTTTTTTCAACAAGCTCAGACAAAAACATAATTTTAAACGGACAATTTATTTCAACCGGAGACTTCAGCTTTAACAATGGCACCTTTATTTATCAAGGACCTTCATCATCGGTTTCAATAAACTCAAGCGATCATTTTTACAATCTTACCGTCAATTCATCGGGAACTCTCGAATTTGATAATATTTTATGGATTTACGGTAATGTTAATCTTAACGGTGGTGTCTTTAAACCTAATATCGTTTTTCTGTATGGTGATTGGATAAATAATGTCGGACCTTCCGCATTTTTTGAAGGAACGGGAAGAATTGAATTCCAGGGAAGCAATTATCAAAAATGCAGCAGTGAAGTATTCTATGATTTAAAAGTTAATAAAACAGATGGATATATGTATCCCTTACCCGGGACTACAATAGAGGTTAATCATTATTTACAATGCTTCGGCGGTAAACTGCAAATGAATACAAACACTACACTTGACCTTAACGGGTTTGTTTACTTTAGCAATGAGGGACATCTTGACGCTTCCGGTGTTTCAGGAGTAACTCTCTATCTGTCAGGAGGTTTTTGGGAAGACCAAAATGCCATTCTTGCCGGATTCATTCCGGGAACATCTACTGTCGTTTTTGAAAATCCTGCATACTATTTTATGCTTTATACGGATGCTCCCGAATTCCTTTTTTATAATGTCCAAATTGTCGGAGGCGGTGCAGTAAGGATGGCCAATGTTAATACCAGTATACTAAATGATCTTACCATTACAAACGGTTCTTGGAGCCACGATTCATATACTTCATATCAGCATAAGTTTTACGGGGATATATCAGTTGGTCAAAACGGAGATTTTATTGACAGAAGTAACGTTTTATTTGAAGGTAGTTCCCAAATGCTTAATTTTTCTTGTGAAAACGTTGTTTTAGGAGATGTTTTTATTTCGGGTTCCAAAAGTAATCCTGAAAAATCAAAAATAAAAACAGTTGATATTGTAAGTAACGATACTGCCGGGGTTTTATACTTTCGTGATATGAATATAACCAATGCAACACTTAAACTTGGGGAATATGAAACAAGAGCCTCGGGAGATATAACAGTTGGCAGTGATGGAAAATTATATTTGAACCCGGGTTCTCATTTTACCTTTACCAGTGAGAACTCCTTAAATATTAACAGTGGCGGATATTTTTGGGCTCTCGGTACTGCCGAAAAAAAAGTAGTTGTTTCGCATGACGACAATGGAGAGTATTATGGATTTAATGTTAATAGCGGTGGTACAATTTTAGCTTACAATACAATTTTTGAATATATGAATTCCGCAGGAATAAATGTTAAATACGGAGCCTTTGTTGACACTTTTTCACCCTTTGCCAGATGTACATTCAGAAACGGAGAGATCAACGGAGTGCTTCTTTATTTAAACACCTCGCAAACTTTCACGGTTACGGGTGCCGAATTTCCTGAAAATACGTGGGGTTCTCTTTTTAATGTAGGAAGGACAAATACCAGCGGCACCATAACTTTCTCGTGGGCTTCAGGTCAATTTGCGGGAGAAGTTTACGACTATGATCTGAATAACAGGATATTTTGGGAAAACATTCCAACACAGGTATCCGCAAAAGTATTTCTGGAGGGTGCTTTTAGCGGGACATCTATGCTGACGACATTACAACCTGTGATTCCACTATGTCAACCATATAATACGGCACCTTGGAATTATTCAGGTTCCGAGTGTGTATCTTCACTCCCTTCAAATAATATTGTTGATTGGGTGCTGCTTGACCTCCGGACCAGCCATACTTTTGCATCACAAACTTTTTCCGAAGCCACAATAGCAACACGTGCAGCATTTGTGCTGAGTGACGGCACTTTGGTTGATACCGACGGCTCTTCACAAATATCATTCCCCGCTTCTATTGATGCAAACGAGGCCTGTTACCTGGTAGTTAGACATAGAAACCATCTTGATGCTATGTCAAACTATTCTTTAACAAACGATGGAGGAGTTTATTCCTACGACTTTACGTCAGGCCCAGGACAATACGTAGGAACAAATCAGGGTTGTAAATATCTCGGCAATAATCTTTGGGGTATGATTGCCGGAGACGCTGATGCTAACGGGACTGTTGATTATGACGACATTGTAAACGCATGGAATAATACGGCAGGATCATCGGGATATGTCGGTGCCGATTTGAATATGAATACTCAGGTTAACAATAATGATAAAAATGAGGTACTTATACCGAATTTATGGAAAGAGTCTCAGGTACCCCAATGATAGAACGACCCTTATTTTACCGTTGATTGTGAAATTATTTTTCTACTTTTACAGCCGTTATTAAATTAATAATGATGGATACCTATTTTACATTTGCATTAACGGTATTTACGGGCTTTTTTGCGATAATGAATCCTATTGCAAATGTGCCTATCTTTCTGGGATTGACCGAAGATGCGGATGATGCGGAGAAGAAAAAGATTGCACGGTCTTCAACAGTAACGGCATTTGCCATTGTTGCAATATTTGTTATTCTCGGAAAAGTTATTTTTGAGGTGTTCGGGATTACAATACCCGCTTTTAAGATTACGGGCGGTATTTTGATTTTTTTTGTGGGTTTTGAGATGCTTCAATCCAAAAAATCGGCAATAAAACATATTCAAAACCCTAATTTTGATGAGGGCATTGCGATCTCGCCCCTTGCAATACCTATACTTGCAGGTCCCGGAACCATCGTAACCGCTATGAACTTTGTAACAGGTGAGGGATATGTTAAGATGGCGGTGGTGATTGCAATTTTTGCCTTGATGTGTTACCTGACATATCTGGCTTTCTCCCTGAGTTCTAAAATTATTGAAAAACTCGGTGAAAATATTATTACCGTTCTTGGAAAAGTTATGGGACTGATTATTGCAATTATAGGAACGGATATGATAATTGAAGGTATTAAACTGGCTTTTAAATAATGATGTTATGAAAAAATCCTTTTCTCTGATATTACTTGTTATTCTTGTGATATTGATAGTTGTGTTTACGCTGCAAAATTCGGAGAATGTTTCAGTTAAATTTTTCTCGGTGGAATTCATAAGTTCTTTATCTCTGGTAATTTTCCTGACTTTAACATTCGGAATTGTAATCGCAATTTTGGCATTATCGCCTTCAATGCTGAAAGACAGAAAATTACGTAAAACATTAAGAAAAAAAATTAAGAATCTTGAAAAGGAAATTGAAAAGCATAAAGCCAGAGTGAAAGAAGATGCACAAAAAGAACTGAAAGTTGAAAATGTAAAAATTGACGAAAACGGAAGTGATAATATTTATTATAAACAATAACGATATGAAACAAATATTCTATTTTATTTTATTAACGGTGTTTTCGGGAGTTATTACAGCCTGCACATCGTCGAAGAAAACGGATAAAGCAACCTCAAATGATAAAGAAATGACTGAAACCGGAAACGTTGGAGCGGTAGGTCCTCCCGTGATAATTTACAAAACCAAAGCCGACTATTACGATAAGGTGCCGGTTATTCTTTCCGATGATAAGTCAAAAGTGGTGAGCTATCCCGGTGCACGCGATCTTTATAAAGGTGATAAACTTGCTTTGCCGACACGTTTACACGACGGTTACCTTCTCGATAACAGAGGAATAAATGAAAATGTTGCTTTTTTGAATATTTCCTATGAGAAATTCACAAAACTGCAAAGGGTATTTACCGCCGGACAGCTGTACGAAATGATACTGGACAAAGACCCTCTGACAGTGATGTATAATTGCGGCAAAAAGTCAAAATTCAAGGATGAAGTCCCGGAACTGAACCGAATTATTGACAAAGGAACGTTTGAAGGGTGCACAAAGCTAAAATAATGCAAGAGTAGAATCTGAAAAAATAGATTTTTTTCACTTGAACAATTTAAGTCTATCTGTATAATCCGTCTGGGTCAATCTGCTCACGCAATATTCTCAACTCTTCTTCCGTAGGAGGTTCGTTTTGAGTTACTTCATCCGCTATCAACAGTTCAAAACCCGTATTGTCAATCACATCCTGAACCGTAACTCCGGGGTTAACACTCAAAAGTTTCATCTCTTTTGTAACATCATCATAACCCATTATACAGAGATTTGTCACAACTCTGTAGGGGCCTGTTCCGGGAGGCAATCCTGCCTTTTCACGTGCTCCCGGACCTGTGAGAAATCCCGGAGTGGTGAGGAAATCAATTTTCTCGATAAACCTTCTTTTATCGTGGATCATAATGGCTATTGTACGCCAGCAGGTTGAGCCCACATCATTGCCGCCACCGCTACCCGGCAGCCTCACCTTAGGATGTTCCTGCTCACCGATGACCGTTGAATTCAGGTTGCCGTATTTGTCTATTTGAGCTCCGCCGAGAAAACCGAATTCTACAAAACCGCGTTGGGCTGTCTCCATAATATCACAGATACCGGAAGCAGCAAGAGCCTTGTTGTAGGTTCTCATATCCCCGACGGCAAGCGGTAATTTTTCGAGTATTGCTCCGGTACCGCCGAATTCAAAGATGGGAACAAGATTGGGAGCCTGCCTTGCCTGTGCCAGACTTGCAGCCAGCATGGGTATTCCTGTTCCGATAAATGCCGTTGATTCGTCTTCCATAACCCTGGAAGCCAGGCATATCAACAATTCCGAGGGTGAATATTCCTGTGTCATATTAAATCCTCCTTCAATGATATCTTTTTTAAATTTTCCTTTCCGATTTTTTCCAAAAGTGCCTTATGGTCAGGCAAGTCGTAAACCCATTCTTTCATATATTCGTCGGTTCCCTCCTGAGTTTTCTGCTTTTCGATGAACATCTTATAATGCGGCTCGTCGCGCTCATAATAGCTGCTCATCTCCCCTGGCCAGGAGCCGTAAGGCGCGTGAACAACCGCATCAACAAGATAATAAGGAATGATCGTTCTGTCGGGATGTTTTCTGATCTCATCAGTATCAACAATCTCTTCGGCACTGATAATGAGATTTTTACTTGCCCGTGCCATTTCAAATGCAAACCCGCTGATACCGTCAATCTGACAATTTCCATACTTGTCGGCACGATTAACGTGGATAAAACCCACATCAAGGATAAGTGCAGGTAAAAGTGCCACTTTCTCTCCGGTATAGGGATCTTCAATAACCTTTGCCGACGATTTTCTTAAGGTGTCGGTGCCAAGCATTGTCCTGGCAGGAATAAAAGGAATACCCATACTTGCCGCTTTAAACCGCCAGGTAATTCCTGCATTGGACCATTCAACTACTTTTGTTATGTCGCCGGACTCAACCCTGCGGCGAAGATTGGCTGAGATTCCGTAAACTTCCAGTCCGATGTATGTCAGGTCTATCTCCCTGATCATATTTGCCCCGAAAAGAAGGTCAAGCTCATGAACGCCCTGACCGGCCAACCTGAAATCGGTCTTCCCGGAACGTACCAGCGCTCTCGTTAAACTCATCGGACATCGTACCGTTCCGTAAAGTTCAAAACCGATATAATCACCGGATTTAACAAACTTTTCAATGGCCTCTTCCTCGGTCATTCTCTTATCTTTAAGAGCTTTCGTTTTTTTTCTGTTATGCTCACGAAAACCATTCAGGTCAATGGACTGTATCAAATCAGCCTCGCCTTCCTGAACAATCGGAATGCATTTTAAATCTTGATTCATAGGTTTGTATTCTGAATGAATTAAATAACAATGTCTTTGTCAAAAAAATTGACTTTCCAAAACTACATATTTTTTTATTATATTTGAAAATACAATAAACAAATTCTAAAATTTACGGTAATTTCATAAACTCCCGAAGTTTTTTATTGTCAATTTCCAAAACGGTAAGGCCTTCGGAATAAGGTAATATTTCATATTCATTGTATATGAGTTCCAGCCCGCCGGAAGTCATTCCCATATTTTCAGGCAAAGTGAACTTATCCATAAATGTAAAATCACTCCATTTATCTTTTTCCGACATTTTCAGTTTCTTTCGCAACAGACCTTCAACATAAGCACTAAACTTCTCCTTTTCAGTGATAAAATCCATAATATCCTTCCGTTTTCCGGTTTCCGGATTTACATTCAGAAACTCCTCAAGATGTGACGAGTGTGCTCCTCCGGAATAAATTTCCGTAACAACTTTAACGGATATCAGATTGTCGGACAGATAGGTTATTTCACAATCGGTTTTTTGCTCATAACCACCAGTTGCCGCATCGGGAAACTCCTTTTTAAAATCCTGATAATCTTTTATGATATTTTCCACAAGCTTCTCTTTTGAAGTATTTCCGGAGTCACTGTCAAGAGCCATTTTGCCAAAAACCATTTTCTCCATCAAGGCATTGAAATTATTGGCAACATCCGTCTCTCCTTCCATTTGGAAATAGGAAAGATTTATATTGACACAAATATCATTCTGACAGTCTCCGACTACCTTTTCATACTTCACCTTTTTTAACACTGCACCCTTCCGATTGCCACAACCGGTAAAAAGCAATGAAAATAAGGAAAGCAGTGCAATCAATATTACCCTTTGTTTCATTTGTATAATTTTTTGTGTAAAATTAACATAATTATTTAAAATACGTAACATGGGACGATTAAAAGTTTTAAAAAATAATCCGCTTGAAATATATATGTTATTTCGCACTGATTATGAAACAAAAAGAGAAATATATTGTTAAAAAACCCGTTGAAAACATTTTGAAAGTGCTTTAAATCGTTCGGCTAATTATTAAGACCTTTATGCAATGAGAATTAGGTTATTGATAGTATTATTTTATACGCTATTTATTTCAGGGTGTTATGCACAGTATAATAAACCGATAGCCCCGGGAAGTGCCGGAAAATCAACCGTATTATTATTAATGAGAGATGAATACGATAACCCTTTACCAATGGGGAATGGGTTTGTGATTGATAAAAATCATATCATAACTAATTTTCATACAATTGAAAATTCCGCATCGGGATTAGCCGTTGCAAATTCCGGTAATAAACGTTATAAAATCATAGGAATGGTCAATAAAGACGAAAAACGGGATATTGCTGTTCTTTATGTAGAAGATGTTGATTTGAAACCGGTCATTTTTAGTGATTCCATAGCACTGGAGCCGGGTGACCGCGTGTTTGCCTTAAGTAATCCCAAAGGTATTGAAGTTGCTACTGAAATGGGAATTGTTAACGGTGTGGTTAACTTCAAGGGTATTACGGGAGCCACAAAAAGGGATTCTTTGATTCAGATAACTGCAACAATTCAACCTGTTGGCAACGGAGGACCGGTGGTGGATGAAACAGGCAAAGTAGTAGGTGCCGCTATATCAACAAACAAAAAAGGAATTCCGTTCAGCTTTATTATTCCTGCCGGTTATATCCAAAAACTTTTACGAAAAAGTCCTCCCAAGACTATTTCTTTTGCAAAAACAAAACGTTCCAAATCTTCATTCCTGTCAACAGACTGGAGCAAGCTTCTAAGAGAGGCCGTTGTAGGAACATCATTTAAGTTTGATTCAAACCCCAATACTGGCTTTTATTATTTCTCGCTACAAAACAACCTGAATAAACCTGTAAAAAATATTAAGTGTCTGATAGTCTTCTATAACAGTACAGGTTTTCCCATCGAAACAGAAGCTATAACCATAACAAGAAACATTATGCCAAAACTCGCAATCAGGACAGAAGAATTCGGACGACCACGACGAACCGAAATCAGAGACCTCACCTTCTGGACTGAAATAAGAATTCTCGGTTTTGAAGTCGTGGAATAGTTTTGTTTCTATTCTAATAAACATTTTCACTTCGGCAGTTGTTATCTTTTATATTAAAACATAATAATTATGAAAGACCGATTCAATAAAAGATATATGACCGGAGACTTACCCTGGGACATTAACAGAGCGGATTTCAACTTACTGAATATTGTTTCCGAATACAACATATCACCCTGTAAAGCAATTGATTTAGGCTGTGGAACGGGTGATAATGTTATTTGGCTGGCTCAAAACGGATTTGATACCGCCGGACTTGATATTTCACCTGAAGCAATAGAAATGGCTAAACGAAAAATCAAAAATACGGGATTGGATGCACCCGTGTATTATCTTGATTTCCTGAAAGATGACATACCCGATACACCGTTTGGATTTGTATTCGACAGGGGATGTTTTCATAGTTTTTCGGAAAAAAGCGAAAGGATTAAATTCGTTGAGAACGTTTACAACATCCTTGAAAATGACGGATTATGGTTGTCGCTGATAGGAAATTATGACGACGGACGACTTGATTCCGGACCACCAAAACGAACGGCACTGGATATTGTAGAAGTCGTGGAGCCAAAATTTGAGATTGTTTTGTTAAAATCCGGGACATTTGATTCCGATGATGAGATTCCGTCAAAAATTTGGATTAGCCTGATGAAAAAAAGATAATTTTTTGTTGAAACCCAACCGCGAACAGTCATAGGATAGAACAAAAAGAAACGTTTTACGGGAATTACCGCCGCCTCAACGGTTTATAATTTCAATTCCGAAAAATCAATGGCAACTACTTAACAAAAATTATCGCAACCTCATTTCCGTATTTAGCAATATAGGTTCCGTTATTAACTCTTAGCCCGGTATTATCCGTCAAATTCCATATTATTTCATAATCGTCGTTTCCTCCGCGTTGCGGATATGTTTTTTTTATCTCCTTTCCGTGAATATCATAAATTATTATTGGGCAATCAATACATTCGTTTGGCACAACGGTTATTTTAACAAATGATGATGCCGGATTGGGTATTACCTGCATTTTGCGCTTCTTTTCCTTTTCAGGAAATGCAGAAATAGCCACAACAAATGAACTATCTGCCGAGAAAGCGGATGACTCGAAGCCGTTATCAACAGCCTGAACACTGAAATAATAGATTCCGGGACCAAGATCGTTTAAAACATATCCCGTATTGTGACCAACGTTTCCGTAAATAACAAGACACATTTTCCCGGTTTCTCCCGCAAGCGGTGAAACAATCTGAGTACCGAAGGGAATAGTACCCACCCTCAAGTTGTATGTGAGGCCATTTGAAGGAGTTTCAACGTCGGAGGAGGAATCCCAGCTTATATAAGCCATATTATAATCAATTTCCACATTAAGATTTTGTGGTTTTTCCGGCGGGATATTAATCATAGAGTTTTTGTTGTCGTAAACCACTGTTACAGCTTCCTCCGCTTGCATACTCCGGCCTGAAAGAAGGATATCGAGATTTCCGTTTCCATCATAGTCGCACCATTGTGTATTGCTGTATTCCACCTCTGCCAAGTCAACCGAATAATCTTTGTTGAAAAGGTTGTTTCCCACATTTCTGTAAACAACACTTACAGGTTGATTATTATAGGATGTAAATCCGGTCAAAAGGAAATCTTCATCCCCGTCATTATCATAGTCGCCAATAGCTATGTCGCCGTTAACCGTCCCGAAAATCTCAATGCCGATATTGCCGAAAATATCGTTTCCCATGTTTTGATAAATATAGACAAGATATGTGGGAGCATCCGTAGAGCCGTTGGCAATTATATCGAGATCTCCGTCGCTATCGTAATCCCACCACGAAACATTTGCCTGCCCCATCCCCACAAATGGGCTTGAAATGGAAGTAAAGGAAAAGTCCCCGTCATTTCTGTAAACTTTCAAAGTGCGAATGGTATCGTTTTGTGCATTTTTAAAAAACCCGCACATCAGAATATCAATATACGAATCATTATTATAGTCGCCAAGGTCAACTTCTCCGTCGAAAATTCCGACGAAATCCATAGCTATCTTTTCAAATTCATAATTCCCGTTGTTGCGATATATTTCCGTAACTCCGTTTTCGCCGGTATTTCCGCAAATCACAAGATCATAATCGCCGTCATTGTCAAGGTCACCCCATTTTGAAGATCCGCCGTATTCTCCCGTAATTTCACAGGGTATCTGTTCAAAAACTCCCGAGTTGTTTAGATATAAATATGAAACCGGAATCATTTCATCACCTGTAGTTTGCAGTCCGGAAAGTAATAGGTCGGGATCGTTATCATTATCAAAATCCGACCAGCTTGCATCACTGTATTTTAATGACGGCAAACCTGCCAGAATATCG
Source organism: Bacteroidales bacterium (assembly GCA_026984135.1). GTDB lineage: Bacteria > Bacteroidota > Bacteroidia > Bacteroidales > JAADJA01 > JAADJA01. The sequence goes on along the minus strand of JALSSR010000291.1, from coordinate 4,694 downwards.
GTAAAGGTATCGTCATCCTTCCTGAAAATAACGGTTGTGTCACCCGAAACCGTTTCTCCGGATATAAGGATGTCATAATCTCCGTCAACATCAAAATCCACCCATTTCACACATCCTTTTTTTACTCCCGGCAACACTGAAGATACTGCCGTATTTTCCTGAAAAGGCTGGGCAATAACCTTAAAAGTAAAAATGACCGGAATTAATAACATAAAAATAATTCTATGATACGTAGATTTTACAAAACTGATTATTTTGATTTGCAATAATGAAACTATGTTGTATTTCTTCATAAAATCATTCAAAACTCATTCTTCAAAACTAACTCAACCATATTCTTCAATTCGGGTAAATCGTTTAAAATAATTTCCCACACAGCATCTAATTTTATATTAAAATATTCATGTGCAATAAAATTTCTAAAAGCTCTTATTTTATACCAAGGGTAATAATATTTTTCAAGCAAATCCTTTTCAATATAAATTACCGCCTCTCCTAATATGTTAAACTGATGCAAGATTGCACTTGAAACCAAAGAATTGCTCAGGAATTCATAACGATCAGTGTTATTCACAAAATCTTCAATTTTAATAATAGCATTTTGCATATGAATAAGTCTGTCATAGCTTATTTTTCTACTATCTTTCATAAATAAGTTTTAAATCAGGTTTTACGGTTTTTAAGATATTAGGGCGGAAAGAATCAATAAATCCGATATCTATCTTTCTTTTAACCTCTTTTTCAATTTGATATTGAATTTCAGCAAGATCAAAATAACTAAATCCACTGTCAGTTTTTATTGCCAAATCAATATCACTTCCGTAGCCATCATCCTCTCTTGAAAAGGAACCGTAAATCCAGGCACTTTTGACTTTAGGGAAATGCTTTAACTTATTAATTATTTGATTTTTAATCTCATTTCTATCCTGAAAGACGAAAACTTTATACTCAATTTTCTCTTCTGCAACCCTCAGGGCTTCCTTTGCATATTCCTCATTTCCTATTTCAGAAAAAACCTTGTCGCTCAAAAAAGTAATTAACATTTCTTTTTTGTCGAAGTTAAAAAACCCGGCAAGTTTAATTACCTGTTCTTTTGAAATTTTACGCTGCCCACGCTCCATTTTGCTCAAAACGGCTTGGTCAATATCAAGAAAATCAGCTACTTTTCGCAATGGGTAGCCATGTTTTTTTCTTAATTCTCTGATTAACTTACCCGTGTCATTCATTTTAATAATATTTTTTTGACAAAAATAGTCAAAAATTATTATATTTCAAAGTAAGACAGAAGATTCCCAAAACTAAATCTCTTCAATCAATAGTTTGAACAGTTTTATTAAATCCTCTTCGGCTCTGCCGGCTGTTTCAATGATGTCATCAATATCAACGGGTTTCAGATTATCCGGATCGCACTCATCAGTAATAACCGAAATTGCGGCACAGGGAAGTCCTGCATGGTTTGCAACTATAACCTCAGGAACGGTTGACATCCCGACAACATCGGCCCCAATACCTCTTAGAAAACGGTATTCGGCACGGGTTTCAAGGTTGGGACCTGCAACGGCAACATAAACACCCTTGTACAAAGTAATGTTATTCTTCGCTGCAATGTGTTCCATCTTTTCATTTAAAAATGCGGAGTAAGGTTGACTCATATCCGGAAAACGCGGTCCGAGACCGTTATGATTCTTGCCACGCAGAGGGCCGTCACCCAAAAGGTTGATATGATCGTCAATTAACATCAGATTGCCCTTTTTAAATTCAAGGTTCATAGCACCGCAGGCATTGGAAATAAGAAGATATTTCACACCGAGAGCCTTCATTACCCTCACCGGAAAGGTTATCTCCTGCATTGTATATCCTTCGTAATAGTGAAAACGCCCCTGCATAGCAAGTATCCTTTTCCCCGACATCTTTCCATAAATCAACTTACCTTTGTGAAATTCCACAGTTGATACCGGAAAATTTGGAATATCCTCATAATCAATACCTTTCTCAATTTCAATGTAGTCTATCAGCTTTCCTAATCCGGTGCCGAGTATGATGGCTATTTCGGGGTTATCCATTCCCTTTTCAATCAGAAAATCCGTTGTTTCTTGTATTTTTTGTGTCATATATTTTTTTTAAAATATTATTTGCATCAGGCAATCCTTCGGATTCTTCATTAACTTTTATTTATTAGTGCAAAGATAATTAAAAAATCGGGGTTTGAATCTCCGGTTCGCATTACGGATTACCAAACCGGCTTGTTTAACCAAAAAGTTATTTATCCGGCACACGATATATTTTACAAATAGTCTATATTTGCATTTTCAACAAAAAACGGATAAAAAATGAAAAAGCTAATTTCGATTATTTCGGTTCTCTTACCCGTAATGCTTTTTGCTTATACCGGCGAGATAATTACCTCATTCGACACACCCGGTCATTTTCCTACCGGAATGACCTTCGACGGAAAAAACATCTGGCTTGCGGATTACAAAACCGACAAACTTTACTGTATTAATCCCGAAAACGGAAAGTTAATACGGAGCATTCCGGCACCTGCGTATTATCCCGAAGGCCTGGCCTGGGACGGTGAAGCTCTCTGGAATGCCGATATCAAAGGAGGCATTCCCCTTTCGGAAAACTATAACGGAATCATTTACCGTATCAACCCCGAAGACGGCACCATCCTTAAAACGGTTCAGTCACCGTCGCATTCACCGCGCGGACTCACTTGGGACGGAAAATATCTCTGGTGTGTTGACGACGGTGAGGATAAAGTTATTCAATTCAGTCCGGACGACGGTACCACTATCAAATCCTTCCGCTCCCCTTCTTCCCACCCGCAGGGAATAACTTTCGACGGTAAATACCTTTGGATATCCGATAGAATTCAGGACAAGATTTATATGGTTGACCCGGAAAACGGAATGGTAATCATTATTGCCGATGCTCCCGGAAAATATACCCGTGGATTATGCTATGACGGCAATACAGTCTGGGCAGCCGATTATCAGGATGACAAAATATATAAATTAAAAACCCGCGACGGTCAGAAATTCAGGACATATAACCCACGTGTGGCAACAGTAACGGTTACGGATATGGTGACTAACCTTGGACCGGGAAAGGTTTTGACCGCCGATATTCATCTCGCAATTCCAAAAGACAGACCAAATCAAAGCATTATTTCAACTCCGACATACAAACCGAAAGGCTACGAGATTGTTACCGACAAATGGGGACAGCAAACTGCCCACTTCCATTTTGAAAATGTGGATGCCGGAAAAAGTGTGGAAGGAGATATGGTTGTCAAAGCAAAAATAAATGAAATACGCTATTTTATATATCCTGAAGAAGTGGGGTCTCTCAATGATATACCGCAAAATATAAAGGATAAGTATCTTGAAAACAACGAAAAATATCATTTCGATCATCCGGTAATCCAAAATGCCGTCAAAGAGGCTGTCGGTGAAGAGACCAATGCCTATCTTATCTTTAGAAAAATATTCAACTATCTGATTGACAATATGTACTACGAAATGTCGGGAGGTTGGAATACGGCACCTACGGTACTGGCGAGGGGTAACGGCTCCTGCTCCGAATATTCGTTTGTTTATATTGCAATGTGCCGTGCAGCCGGACTACCGGCAAGGTATGTCGGCTCTGTTGTTGTAAGAGGTGACGATGCAAGTTACGACGATGTTTTTCACCGTTGGGTGGAAGTTTATCTTCCAAATTACGGTTGGGTGCCCATTGATCCTTCGGGAGGAGATCAGGACTGGCCAGGAAATCAGGCTAACTATATAGGTCACCTTGCCAACAGATTTCTGATTACTACCGAAGGTGGCGGCGGCTCCGAAACAATGGAATGGACATACAACAGTAACGACTTCTGGACCACAGAACCCAAAACCTACGTTGTCTCCGACCGTTTTGCCGAATGGGAACCCGAAAAAAAATGATTTTCCGCCGACAGTTTCTTTTTTTTCGGAAAAAGAGTACTTTTGCAGCCGTTTTAATGACGACAAGATCTGATTTTTGCTGACAAGTATGGATTCTTGCAGAGGTGATAGAAGGTTTATCCGGAGGAAAGCAATGGCCGCTTGTCAGTTAGTATGAAATAATAAAAACAAAGTATTATGGCATTTGATATTGAAATGATTAAAGGCGTTTACGCCAGATTGGCTGAAAGAGTTGATGAAGCCCGGAAAGTAGTGGGAAGACCCTTGACACTTGCCGAAAAGATTTTATATTCGCACCTCGACGAAGGACTACCTTCAAAGGCTTACAAACGCGGAGCTGATTACGTTGACTTTCGTCCCGACAGAGTGGCAATGCAGGATGCAACCGCTCAAATGGCTCTGCTGCAATTTATGCAGGCAGGGAAAGACAAGGTTGCAGTGCCTTCGACGGTGCATGCCGACCACCTTATTCAGGCAAAAGACGGGGCTGACGAAGACCTCAAAAGAGCAAAATATACTAATCAGGAGGTGTATGATTTCCTAGCCTCCGTTTCCAATAAATACGGTATTGGCTTCTGGAAACCCGGTGCCGGAATTATCCATCAGGTTGTGCTCGAAAATTATGCTTTTCCGGGAGGAATGATGATAGGAACCGATTCTCACACCGTCAATGCCGGTGGACTCGGAATGATAGCAATTGGTGTCGGTGGTGCCGATGCCGTTGATGTTATGGCCGGTATGCCCTGG
>JALSSR010000290.1 GCA_026984135.1 Bacteroidales bacterium | reverse complement strand
AAACTTATCGGCGTTAAACTCACCGGCAAGCTCAACGGATGGACAGCTCCCAAAGATATTATCCTTAAAGTTGCAGGAATCCTGACCGTCAAAGGAGGAACAGGTGCGGTGGTGGAATATTTCGGTGAGGGAGCAAGAAACCTCTCGGCAACAGGTAAGGCCACAATTTGTAATATGGGTGCCGAAATTGGCGCAACAACCTCAACCTTCGGGTATGACGCAAGTATGGAACGTTACCTGAAAGCGACCAAAAGAGCTGATGTTGCAGAGTTGGCAAACGAAATTAAAGATTACCTTACCGGAGATGACGAGGTTTATGCTAATCCCGAAAAGTATTTCGATGAACTTATTGAGATAAACCTTGATGGACTTACTCCCCATCTTAACGGGCCTTTCTCACCGGATCTTGCAACTCCCGTTTCCGAAATGGCCGAAACTGCAAGAAAAAACGATTGGCCACTCGATGTTGAATGGGCATTGATAGGCTCCTGTACAAACTCTTCATACGAAGACCTGACAAGAGCAGCTTCCATAATTAAAGATGCCATAGATAAAGGAATAAAACCTAAAGCTACCCTTGGAATCAATCCGGGCTCCGAACAGGTGCGTTTTACTGCCGAAAGAGACGGTTTGCTTGACATTTTCAAACAGGCAGGTGCTAAAATTTTCACAAACGCCTGCGGCCCCTGTATAGGACAATGGGCAAGACCCGGAGCCGAAAAAGAAGAGAAGAACTCCATTGTTCATTCTTTTAACCGTAACTTCCGCAAAAGGGCCGATGGAAATCCCAATACCAATGCTTTTGTGGCTTCTCCCGAAATGGTGGCCGCCATAGCAATCTCGGGAAGACTGGATTTTAACCCGGTGACAGATACTTTAACAAACGATAAAGGTGAAGAGGTGAAGTTAAGTGAACCCACAGGATATGAACTGCCTCCAAAGGGATTTGAAGTGGACGATCCCGGTTATCAGGCTCCTGCCGAAGACGGTAGCAATGTTGAGATAATCGTTGATCCGAAGTCGGAAAGGCTTCAGTTACTGACTCCATTTCCCGCCTGGAACGGAGAGGATTACAAAGGGATGAAACTTCTTATAAAAGCCAAAGGAAAATGCACGACCGACCATATTTCAATGGCAGGACCCTGGCTGCGTTACAGAGGACATCTTGATAACATCTCAAACAATATGCTGATAGGTGCCGTTAACTATTTCAACGACAAAACAAATTCGGTAAAAAATCAGTTAACCGGAGAATATGTACCCGTCCCTGAAGCAGCAAGGGCATACAAAAAAGCAGGTATTGGCTCCATAGTTGTCGGTGACGAAAACTATGGAGAAGGCTCTTCACGTGAACATGCAGCTATGGAACCACGAAACCTCGGAGTTAAAGTTGTACTGGTTCGCTCCTTTGCAAGAATCCACGAAACAAATCTGAAAAAACAAGGTATGCTTGCACTTACTTTTGCTGACAAAGCAGATTATGAAAAAGTTCTGGAAGATGATACGATTGAAGTAATCGGACTGAAAGAATTTGCTCCCGGCAAACCTTTAACCGTTGTCCTTCACCACGCCGACGGAACAACTGACGAATTTAAGGCAAACCACACCTACAATGAAAACCAGATAGAGTGGTTTAAAGCCGGAAGTGCCCTGAATTTGATTAGAGAAATGAACAAATAAAATTCAGCCTATCCCGTAAGGTTTGCGCGCCTGCCTGCGGGCAGTAATAACCTTGCGGGATTAAGGTTTGTGCGTAAGCCTGCGGGCAGTAGTAACCTTGCGGGATTAAGGTTTGCGCGTAAGCCTGCGGGCAGTAGTAACCTTGCGGGATTAAGGTTTGCGCGCCTGCCTGCGGGCAGTAATAACCTTGCGGGATTATGGTTTGCGCCTGCCTGCGGGGCGAGAATAACCTTGCCGGATTGAAGTTGGAATAACATCCCGTAAGGTTTGTGCACCGGCCTGTGGGCAGAAATAACCTTGCGGGATTGAGGTTTGTGCGTAAAAGCCTGCGGGTAAGAAGAACCCTGCGGCATTGAAGTCGGAGTAGCGACAGCAGATGATGTATTAAAAACTAAAAAGTCTTGGAGAATTTTGAAATATTTCGTACCTTCGCAAAGTAGAAAAACTACTTCAAACTGTGGAAAAAGAAATAAAAAATACCGCTAACGAACCGCTTCAACAGTACAAAAAGCCTTCGGGTTTTGAAGATGTATGGAAAATGTTTATGGAAACCGATAGAATATTGTCGGAAAAATTTAAGGAAACCGACAAAAAAATAAAGGAGTTATCTGCACTATTTACTTCGCAGTGGGGCAAACTTGTCGAATCGCTTGTTGAGGGCGATTTGGTAAAATTATTAAATGAAAGAGGTATAAAAGTTGAGCGAACCGTACAGCGAGTAAAAGGTAATCGTAACGGTGAAAATTTCGAATTTGATATTATAGCCTTAAACGGTGAAGAGATAGTAATAGTGGAAGTAAAGACAACATTGCGTCCCGACGATATAAAAACTTTTCACGAAAAACTTTGGAAAGCCAAGCAATATCTACCCGAATACAAAGAAAGAAAGATTTACGGTGCGGTAGCCTACATTTCGGTGGAAGGCTCTGCCGACCGTATGGCAGAGAAAGCCGGAATGTTCGTCATCAAAGCAACCGGCAGCAGCTCTTCGTTAGTTAATGGAGATGACTTTATACCTAAAGCCTTTTAATTTTTCACAAACTTTCCCTTCATCATCTTGCCGCTTTTTGTAATTACATTCAAAATGTAAACACCCTTTGTAAGACTTGATATATTAACCCTTTCTTGTACTCCATTTCCGTTGTATTTCCTTTGCAGGATGCTTTTGCCTGCCATATCGTAAACCTTAACGGACTTTATCTTGTCCGTATTGTCGTTCAACTCTATTTGTATTGAGGTTTTCGAGGGATTGGGGATGATACGGAAACCGGATGATTTGTCGGGATTTTCAAAATCGGGGGTGTTTAAGACATATGTGAAATCGCTTAAGATATATTCGTAAGCAGGCACCCATTTTGATAGTGCAGTATCATATTTTTCATAAAGCATTTCTTTCCAAATAGAACCTATATATTCACGAGAGAACCTTTCAGCAATAATTGTATCCCATTGATTATCTATTTTTTCTTCCCAAGTAAACAAGGTTATTAATTTTCTTTCATTATAAACATTTATTTTTCTTTTATATAACTTCCAGTCGTTATCAATCCAATGATAATAATATCCTACAGAACCTCCAAGTGTATCGTATGATATACTATCCTGCCTGATATAAATCCATTCGTTTCCGTTCCAATACTCTTGAATTATATGTTCAAAATTTGGAACATAATCTGTATATCCCTGCCAATTATGAACTACGGCTTCGGTCCACCGTTCATAATTTTCCCATTGTCCATTATACCAGGCATAAATATAATATGCGTCGTATTCTCCGGTTGTATCATTTATTAAAAAATAGATTGTTTTATTATCAAATTCCCATTGATTGTTGTATAAAATCATTTTTCTTTCGTAAACATTTCCGAATTCGTTGAATAAATAGTCCATTTTTAAACCATCTTTTATTATCCATTCACTTCCGTTCCACAAACAAGTCGAATCAACGAAAGTAAGACCGTTTTCATAATAAGAAATTCCTCTTGACATATTCTTTTCCCATAAAGAATCGGCATTATTCCACAAATATCTTACATACAATGAATCTTGTCCGGATATAGTATAAAAAAAATCTATTTTATCGTAATTTAACCATTTATTTGTAGCATTGCCCGTATAATTTTGATTAATTATTGATTTTACGCGGCTGCTGTCATCATAGTAATAATTGACTTTTTGTGTAGTGTCCTGGCCATACTCAATTATAATCACGTTTTTGACGTCTGCCGACTCAGGATAATATTCATAAATATAGGTATAGAAGGGATGAAACTCACCGTCTATCCATTCGTTTGTGTCATACCTGTGAAAAAGCCATATTGTGTCTCCTGCATTTTTCTGCATTTTCATCAAATCTTCCAACGGGAGTTTGCTTTTTCCTAACTTCTGTGAATATGATAATAACACAGGTAAGATAAACGCTATTGTCAAAACTAATTTTTTCATATTTTTCTATTTTTTATGAAACAAAATAATGCAGGCCGAATGGAATCAGCCCGTATCGTAAAATTATTGTTGATTTCCTCCTGAACCTCCTGTGCCAATTAAATCCAACTCCACATCAATATTATTAAATGGTGATACTGAAAGGTTTTTTGTTTTTATCCCTTCACAGTATTGCCCCTGTGAATTAGTATCTGTTTTTACATCTGCAGTGCATGGCCGTGTCCCTTCAAAACCTGCATTAAATACAAGGGTATAAGTATCAGGGCCATTATACTCTTTAATAACAGTATTCAGTCCTGGTACCTGACCGGTTATTTGGCCGTGTGACGGACAAGAATATTGTGTGGTTACAGTAACATCCGTTTGGAAGAGTTCACTATCCTGAGCTTTAACATTATTAACCAAAAACAATGGAATTACAAAAACCATTGCCATTAATATCTTTTTCATATCTTTAATTTTTTTCAATACGTTAATGAATTTAATTATTCAGACAATCTGTGTTGTCTGAGCGGGGATTCGGCTCTTCCCCGTAGTTTGCCGGATATGAGAGTCAAATGCCGGTTCGACCCGTTGCAATTCAGGTTACAGCCGCCTCCGTCATCCGGGACGCCGGAAAGCGGCTATGCGCTATGAACCTGTTTTTCCCGGCACGGAATATGTCGTTTCCGGTGATTGAACCGTTACTTTTATTCTGTAATTTGCCTTTATGTTGTTTCCGCTTGTCATAAATTTGCGGGATTTTATTGTTTTCGTATGGTAAAATTTTTAATGGGGGGGGGA
>JALSSR010000289.1 GCA_026984135.1 Bacteroidales bacterium | reverse complement strand
ATAATAGGATTGGCATACGAAAATCTTGAGCCGGGAATTTATATGAAGGATATTGTTGACAAGACATATCAGATACCTTATCCTTCGGCGGGTTCGGATGCTTTGCTGGATAGAATAGCTCATATCAATTCCGTTGAAAAGCTTGATGTATTAATACCCAACTTTGACGCCGAGCTTTATACTTTTATGAAGTCGGAAAATAGGCTGAAAGAGATGGGAATAAATACATTTCTGCCCACAATTGAACAATTTGAGGAGAGACATAAATCTAATCTTCCCGTTTTTGGTAAAAAATACGGGATTAAGGTACCTTACAGTAAGGATATTCTTTCTGCAGTGGAGATTCAGAATATAAAATATGAATTTCAATATCCCGTACTCGTCAAAGGAAAGTTCTACGATGCCTATATTGCCTATAATGACGAACAGGTTGCCAACCACTTTAACAAAATAAGTGCTAAATGGGGAGTTCCCGTTATTATTCAACAGTTTATAAGGGGAACGGAGGTAAATGTTGTTGCTCTTGGCGACGGTACCGGCAAAACAATTGCAGCGGTACCAATGCGAAAGCAGTACATAACGGATAAAGGAAAAGCGTGGGGCGGAATTACCCTAAGTGATAAAAAGATGCTTGAAATTACACGCGAACTCATCGAAAAAACGAAATGGCGCGGCGGAATGGAGTTGGAGATGATAAAAACAACGACCAATGATTATTATATGATTGAGATAAACCCGCGTATTCCCGCCTGGGTATATCTTGCCGTCGGTGCCGGACAGAATATTCCCGAGGCTCTCGTAAAACTTGCTCTCGGAATGGATGTGGAACCCTTCAAAACCTACGAGGTAGGAAAAATGTTCATACGATACTCTTACGACCTTATCGGAGATATTCAGCAGTTTGAAAAATTATCTATTAACGGGGAATTATAAATTATTAAAAAAGATTATTTTATGAAAAAACAAAAATATGAAAGGCCAATAATAAACAGAATAAGTATTGCCGTATCAAACAAATTCGGGCCTAAGGGCAAAATTGACATAATATCCGATATTGACGGCATTCCGGTAAAAGAACTTGTTGGCAAATACGGTTCACCGTTGTATGCTATTTCGGAGAAAACATTGCGCGAGACTTATAACAGGGCTAAGCAGGCTTTTTCAACAAGATATCCCAAGGTTCAGTTCGCCTGGTCGTATAAAACAAACTACCTCAATGCCGTTTGTAAACTTTATCACAAATTAGGCTCCTGGGCCGAGGTTGTTTCCGGTTTCGAGTATGACAAAGCCATTGATAACGGAGTGCAAGGGTCAAACATCATTTTTAACGGGCCCGACAAAAGTGAGGAAGACCTGACCAAGGCAATAAAAAACGGCTCGCTGATACATGTTGACCATTTTGACGAATTGTATATGATAATGGACCTTGCCGAAAAGATGGAGGAGACCCCTAAACTTGCAATCCGTGTAAATATGGACACCGGAATATATCCACAGTGGGACAGGTTCGGATTCAATTACGAAAACGGCGAAGCCTGGAATGCCCTGAACAGAATTATGCTGAATGAAAATGTTGACCTTGTGGGATTACACACCCATATAGGAACATACATTTTGACACCCAATGCCTATGGTGTTGCGGCATATAAGCTGGCAGAACTTGCCGTCAGGATAGATAAAAAATACAACCATAAAATAAAATATATTGATATGGGTGGAGGCTTTGCTTCAAAAAATACTCTTAAAGGAGCCTATTTGCCCGGAACCGATACCTGTCCGTCGTTTGACGACTACGCCGAAGCTATTACCAATGCTTTGATAAATTCGGAAATTGATCCCGAACATCTTCCCACACTCTTTTTGGAAACGGGAAGAGCATTAATTGACGATGCGGGTTATCTTCTCGGAACAGTACTTGCAAACAAGCGACTTGCCGACGGCAGGCGTTCAACAATTATTGATATTGGCGTAAATATGCTGTTCACCTCATTTTGGTACGAACACAATATTGTCCCGGCTCAGGAGACAACACATCATACCGAAGATACAACAATCTACGGTCCTCTTTGTATGAATATTGATGTGATAAGGGCTGCAATACAGTTTCCGCTGTTGAATAAAGGTGACAACGTGGTCATTAACAGAATCGGCGCTTACAATATGACTCAATGGCTGCAGTTTATAACTTTCAGACCTAATGTAATATTGATAGATACCGAAGGTAACACTCATATTATCAGAGAAAACGAAACTAAAAAGACCTTTGAACAGTTGGAAAGAGTACCTGAATATCTGAGATAGTTCTTTATAAACAATTCATTCTAAATCCTGATCCGAAGAAGGTATGAAAAACAGCAGAAGGATAGAAACTCCGGATATTTTAAAGGGTCTGGCAGTGATTTTCATGATTCAGGTTCACCTGATGGAACTTTTTGCAAAACAGGGTATTTATGATAGCCTGACAGGAAAAGTATCGCTGTTCCTTGGTGGTGTTCCCGCTGCACCGGTTTTTATGGTTATGATGGGGTATTTCGTTGCATACAGTGAAAAAAAACCGGTTTTTTTGATTAAAAGAGGTGTAAAATTGTTTGTTGCAGGCCTGATATTGAATATCGGACTTAACCTTCATCTTATATACAATATCCTGTTCAAAGACTGGCAAATAAATATTTGGCATTATATTTTCGGTGTTGATATTTTTCATCTTGCAGGATTAAGCTTAATAATCATCGGACTTCTTTTAATCGTCTTTAACAAAAAACCGGTTATATATTTGCTTTTGACAATCAGCATTCCATTGATAAGCAGTTTTATAGAAAAGGGTAATCCCGGAACAGGAGTGATAAGTTATTTTAAGGCTTATCTTACGGGAGGACAGGCGTGGTCTTACTTCCCACTTATACCCTGGCTTGCCTATCCCCTTGCAGGCTTTACAGTCAGATTATTTGAGAAAAAATATTTTGAAAACAGAATTTCTTATAATATAAAAATGGCAATTGCCGTTGCTTCCGGTATTTTATTTATCTTTACTGCCGGTTTTGGCTTTACCGTATCCTCCGATTTGGAGAAATATTATACACACGGGATTGTTTTCTTCCTGTGGGCATTATTGTTCATAATTTTACTGGCTTCCATAATATCATTGATGAACATAAAAGCAGGTGATACGGTAGCATTCAGATACTTTAAATGGTTAGGAAAAAATGTAACGACAATCTATGTTTTTCAATGGCTGATTATCGGAAACATTGCAACTTCTGTTTACAAAACACAATCTTTGCAGGAATTTATTGTTTGGTTTATTGTCATTACTTTAATTGTAAGCTATTTAACAATTTTATGGAATAAATTGAAAACATCATTTAAATTGGATTTTTTTAAACTTTGAGTGAAACAGCAAACATAAAAGGATTTACAAAAGGTGTATTAAACAGTTATTCGCAGATATTTTTTTCGGATAATAAAATATTTGCAGTAATACTGATACTGGTAAGTTTTTTTGATATTTATGCCGGCTTGTCGGGTCTTATGGCCATATTGGTTTCAAACGGACTGGCTTTCGGGCTTGGGTACAACAGAATCAGTACAATAAAAGGAGCTTACGGATTCAACAGCCTATTGGTCGGTCTGGGAACAGGTCTTTGGTACCAACCCGGAATGGAGCTGTTTATTATTGTTTTCATAATCTCAATACTTACCTTTTTTATAACTATTACACTCGAGGGTGTACTCGGCAAATACGGACTGCCTTTCCTAAGCATTCCCTTTCTTTTCGGAATTTGGATCGTGGCTTTATCGGGATACGATTTCGGATCAATCGGCATTAGCGAAAGGGGGCTTTATACCACGAACAACCTCTATTTAATAGGTGGTAAAAGTTTGGTTGACCTGTACGAATGGTGGAATAATCTGAACTTTATCCCTTCGCTGAAAATTTACTTTTTATCGCTTGGAGCTATATTTTTCCAATATAATGTCCTTTCCGGCATTCTGATAGCCATAGGTTTGCTAATCTATTCCAGAATAGCATTCACATTGTCAATTCTCGGTTTTTTCACTGCCTATCTCTTCTATCTTGTGATTGGTGCAGATATAACTTCTTTAAGTTACAATTATATAGGATTCAATTTCATTCTTACATCCATTGCACTTGGCGGTTTTTTCGTAGTGCCCTCCAGATATTCTTATTTATGGATAGTATTACTTCTCCCCATAGTTGTATTGATGACCCTTAGTCTCAGCAGGGTATTCGGCACATTCGGATTATCAATCTATTCGTTACCGTTCAACATCATAGTCCTTCTTTTCCTCTATTCTTTAAAACTCCGTCTTAAACGGCATAATCGTCTTTCTGAAGTTTTTGTACAGCAATATTCACCCGAGAAAAACCTTTACTTTTTTAAAAATGCCAGTGAGCGGTTTCTTGAGCAGCAATATTTTCCTGTTTCACTGCCGTTTTGGGGCAATTGGACTGTAACGCAGGGGCACGAAGGCGAATATACACACAAAGGTGAATGGAAACATGCCTGGGATTTCGTAATTGAGGATGATACTAAAAAGCAGTTTACGGGAGAAGGTAACAACCTTAAGGACTATTATTGTTATGGTAAAAAAATTCTTGCACCCGCCGCAGGTTATATTATGGAAATTTCCGATGGCGTTGACGATAATGATATCGGGGATATCAATGTTAACCGGAATTGGGGTAATTCCATTGTTATAAAACATAGCGAACACCTTTATTCACAGCTCAGCCATCTCAAACCGGGTTCAATAAAAGTTGCAAAAGGTGAATATGTAAAAAAGGGACAGGTATTGGCCGTGTGTGGCAATTCGGGACGCTCTCCTTACCCGCATCTTCATTTTCAAATGCAGGCCACTCCATTCGTTGGCTCCGAAACACTCGATTATCCGATAAGCAACTATATGCTGAAAAAGGGAGATTCGTTCATAATGGAATCCTTTAAAAAACCTAAAGAAGGAGATGTGGTTTCTAATATCGAAACCAATGAACTGCTGAAAAAGGCAATCCATTTCATTCCCGGACAAACTTTGAAATTAACCTGCTACTTAGGCGATCAAAAAGAAGATATAACCTGGGAGGTTAAAACCGATATTTACAACAACTCCTATATTCATTGCGAAGAGTCTGATTCTTTCGCTTATTTCTATAATGACGGCACAATACACTACTTTAAAAACTTTGTCGGAAACAGGAAGTCGCACTTGTTCAAATTCTATCTTGCACTGTACAAAGTACAAACAGGATATTACAAGGATCTTGAGATAAGCGACAAACTCCCTGTTAATCAATCTTTTGGCGGCGCAACACTCTTCTTACAGGACTTCATAGCTCCTTTCCATTTCTTTTTGAAATCAAAATATAAAATAAAATATGAACATCTTGACAACGAACTTTCGCCTTCAAAGGCAATACTCAAGTCTGTTGTTGAAAACTTTATTTTTGGCAATAAATCGAAGTCTATGGAGTTTGAAATAGTAATGGACCGTAAAGGAATCAGTACTATTAAATTTATTGATGGAAAAAACAAAGCAGGCGGAAGATGCGAAAGAAGAAACTGATAACAATTGTTTTAGTATTATTAATGATTGCCACGGGCCTCTCAGCCCAAAATCAGGTGAATACTCTCACGGTTGACGCCGAAACCTATGCTCTGTATGAAAAAAAAGAGTGGAAAAAGCTTATTGAGGTCGGTAAAAATTCACTGGAACACGGGATTGACTTTTATTATTTGCAATACAGAATGGGAACGGCATATTACGAACTGAAGAATTACAGAAATGCTGTCCGCTTTTTTGAAAAAGTTGTGAAGGAGACACCTGATGACAAAATAGCCCTGGAGTATCTCTACTACTCATATCTCTTTTCCGGAATGTATGAAGATGCAAGGCTTTTCGGGAGAAAATTGCCTGATGACATGAAAGAAAAACTTAATTTACCGGAAGAAGGACTTTTGATTAACGGTGCAGGAGCTGAATTTAAATATTACATTGTTGACGATTATCAGGCCGAGGCTGGTGAGGGTGATTATCTCTATCAAAAAAGTTTACGGAATTTGTGGTATGCAAATATTAATCTAACAAGCTACACTAAAGGTAAATTAACTATTTTTCAGGGATTTAGTTACCTGGCAGGAAAAAATATTGTGTCCGATCCGTCTTATTCCGATACTGCTTTCAATGAAAACATAAAACAGTTTCAATATTATTTATCCGGAAATGTTTTGTTATCGAAAGCCACAAATCTTAAAATAGCCGTTAACTATACGAATACAGGTCTCACTGGAATTAATCCCGAAAATTCTCACGGACAAGGACAATCGAAGTACTTTTATAAAGATAAACTTAACGGGATAGCGGGCTTTGCAAAACTGAAAAAATCCTTAGCCGGTTTTGATA
>JALSSR010000288.1 GCA_026984135.1 Bacteroidales bacterium | reverse complement strand
GGATATATTTCACCACACGATATTCGGGGATTACTTGATGCAGCGGGTATTCCCCGTGCGGGTGAGGCAGTTGTAACAGCAAAGGATGATGCGATGGAGGCTGCCGCTAAGCTCGGATATCCTCTCGTAATGAAAGTTGTTGGTCCGATTCATAAGTCGGATGTCGGTGGTGTTGTTCTTAATGTTGAGAATCAGGAAACACTGCTGTCGGAATTTGACAGGATGATTAAGATTGAGGATACTACCGGAATTTTGCTGCAACCGATGTTGTCGGGTACGGAATTGTTTATCGGTGCTAAATTTGAACCTAAATTCGGCCATATGATACTTTGCGGTCTCGGAGGAATATTTGTGGAGTTGCTGAAAGATGTCAAAACCGAGATAGCGCCCGTGTCAAAGACCAAGGCAGTGGAAATGATAAAGAGTTTGAAAAGTTACAAGGTGTTTGAAGGTGTGAGAGGGCAGGAGGGAGTCAGTGTGGAAAGATTTGCGGAAATAATTGAACGAGTCTCTGCTTTGCTTGATGCTGCACCTGAAATACTGGAGATGGATCTGAATCCCCTACTTGGAAGAGGAGAGAAAATTGTGGCAGTTGATGCAAGAGTCAGAATCGGGAAATAGTCTTAACATTTTTAGAAAATTGCCGTATTATAAAAAGTTTTAATTAAATAGTTTTACTGCAAACCATTAGTTTTGTAATATTGTCATCTTAAAAATAAAAATAATCTGTAATGGGAAATATATCTTTTGGAAACAAGTATTTTATTTTTTCGAAGTTCAGTTCGATACCAAAAACATCAAAAATAGAGCAAGCCAGAGCAAACCTGAAGAAGGAATATGAAGATTTTATTGCTTTTGAAAATTCTGATGAGTTCAATGATTTTGTTGAGCTTGAAAAGTATATAAACTCTGACGAGCATAAAAAGAATCTGGATTCTGCAAAGGCAGATAAACAAAAAGAGTTGGATAAAATTGCAAAATACGAGTCACAAAAAAAATCTAAGCAGTTTAAAAACTATTTTAAGTTTAGTGATTCGCAAAAACTGAAAGAATATCATTCTTTCAAAAATTCAATTGATTTAGCCGATTTTCTGGCTTTGGAAAAGGAGGTGAACTCAAATGAGTTTCGGAATGAGCTTCATTCACTTGAACAGAAAAAAAGTGCGGCGCAGGATAAGGCGGAAAAGCAAAAGATTGATGCAGAGCTGAATAAGCTGAAGGCAAAGCAAAAAGAGTACAACTCGAAAAAGAAATCATCGCAGATTAAGAGATATTTTAAATTTGAGAACTCAAGGAAGTTTAAGGATTATACCTCATTTAAAAACTCAGGGGAGTTGAAGGATTATCTTGCATTGGAAGAGTATCTGAATTCTTCGGAGCATAAAGAAAAGCTTTCTGATGCTGAAAATCGGGAAAGTGCCGAAAATGATAAATTGAAAAAGTTTGAGGAATTCAAGAACTCCAAAAAATATAAATGGTATCTCGGCTTAAAAGATTCGGATAAATTTGATGAGTTTAAAAAGTGGAAAATCGTATTTGAAGATGATTTTACATCAAGCAAACCGGATACGGAGAAATGGATGACACGCTATTACTGGGGAGATAAACTGATTGACGATGCTTATGCCCTGGAGGGTGACAGAGCTTTTCCGACTGACGGTAAGAATATTGAAATATCAAACAGCGTCCTGAAAATTGTAACGCGGAAAGAGAATGTCAAAGGCAAGATATGGAGACAGCCGTTTGGGTTTGTCCCTCAGGAATTTGGATTCTCAACAGGACTAATTAGTTCGGCAAAGTCGCACAGACAGAAATACGGCAGGATTGAGGCTAAGATAAAAGTTAACTTTGCAAAACCTGTGAGCTATAATTTCTGGATGGCTTCGGAAAATAACCTCCCGCACGTTGACGTGCTCAAACTTTCAAATAAGAAAACGAAAGTTGATATGGCTCATCATCAGGGTGATATGAAGAAGGGCGTTGATTCCAAAACGGCTGAATTCACAGGCCTTGATGTTTCACAGGACTTTTTTATCTATTCCCTCGAGTGGACAAAAGATAAACTTATCTGGAAGATTAATGATGTTGTCGTAAATGAACAAACCCAAAACATTCCGGACAGGGAGATGTATCTTGTCTTTAGTTCCGGGATGACAGGTGAGAGTGAAAACGGACTGCCGGCATCAATGGAAATTGACTGGGTTAGGTGCTATTCGGAGATGTAAGGTGGATATTTTTTGATTTCATAATAAAATATTTTATAAAATCTCACTTCTTACACATTTTTTTTAAAATTTTTTTTATTTTATAATGATTTGATTATTAGGTCATTATTGACTTATTAAGAAAGTTTTTATTTTGAGAGTAAAATTTTTTTTTGAAAAATGCTTCCCATTTTGAAAAACATTCCTATATTTGCAATGTTAATCTTAAATATTAGAATTATGAAGAGGAGAAGTATTTTTGCCTTAATGGCTTTAAGTTTGGCTTTCCTATTCTCGCCAACTGTTTTTTCACAGTCAGATAATACTGACCAGGTGACAGTTCAGACTAATAATACCGGACCTGTCGGTGACAAGTGGCCCGATGGGCTGAAAACCGGTGATGTCTTTGGTGTTTGGGTGCCAGACTGATGAAGTTGAAATGCATTATTAAGTAGCAATTTGTTAATCGGATTGTGATTTAATAATGCATTTTTTATCTGATAGTTTATTTATTACATATATATTAAAAGGAGAGGGCAATAGTTTTGTGCTCTCTTTTTTTTTACGAAACAAATACTTCCCGACAGAGTATAAGGTTACATACGATTGTAAGATTGTGAAGAAAGAAAGATTAAAATTTAAGTATTTATTTGTGCTGTTTGCATTTGCCGGATTATTAGCATTAAGCATCAAAAATCCTTCATTGGCTCAAAACGGCAGTGAGGCAGTCCGTACTGCTGATGAACTGTTTTCTTCGGCTATGAAGTTTTCCGATAGTGCAAGGTTTGATACTTCCGTTATCCTCTTCCGAAAAGCATCCAATCTTTACCTTGAATCCTGGGATTGGGATAATTATATAAGATGTCAGTTACAGATTGGTAATTATTTCAGGACAAAAGGTTATTTTGACTCTTCACTGTTCAGGCTCGGGGTTGCCGAAGATTGGGTTACCTCAGGTAAGGTTGATAATGATAGAATATTTGTTGAGACTTTCTATCTGAAAGGTATGTTGTTCAGTAACAAAGGAGAAGCTGACAGTGCAGGTTTTTATTTTGCAAAATCACTAAAACGAAGTAAAAAAATTCACTATGACAGCCTGACTGCATTGCTTGATAAATCACTTGGTAATATTTATCTGCGAAACAATATGTATAATAAGGCTTTGCAGTATTACAAAAGTGCCCTGGAAATTGAAAGCTCGAGAAAAGTTGTGTCTGAGAAGCTACTCGCATCATTGTATCAGAATATTGCAATAGCACAAGCTGCAATGGGAAATTATTCTGAAGCAGAGAGATTTTTTGAGAAATCAATAAATCTGAAAGAGAAGTTATTACCCGAAGATGATCCGAAACTTGCAACAATATATCTTAACTATGGACGGTTTTTAAGTATTGCCGGAAATCAATATAAAGCGATTGAGTCCTTAAACCGTGCCGAACGTATTTATGTCAATAAATTTGGCCCTGATTATCCCGGTCTTGCACCTATTTATTTTAACAGCGGTTCAATTTATATTTTATTACGTAACTATGAAAAGGCACTGAATTATGAGCAAAGAGCCCTGGATGTTTATTCTCATAATCTTCCCCCTGATAGCCCGTTATTAAAAGAGTTATATGTTAACATAGGGTTGATAAACAAGCAACTGGGTAAATACAACGATGCAATTGGCTTTTATGAAAAAAGTCTTGATGAAACTACCGACCCGGTAATTATTGTTCGTTCATACAGAAGTCTTGCTTATTGTTATAAAAATATTGACAAATTGGAAAAGGCGGAAGAGTATTACAAAAAATCCATAAAGGATTCGGAGAAATACTTCGGCAGAGATAACATTAAAACAGCAGATTCATATCTGGATTACGGTGTTTTTTGTGATGAGCAGGGAGAGTATGCAATAGCGGAAAAACTGCTTAATAGTGCGTATGATATTTATAGCAGTGAACTTGGTAATGAGCATACCGACGTTTCAAATATATTGACATATCTTGGCGCTCATTACGGTCTTATGAAAAAATACAGGCGAGCTCTCTCTTATATTCAATCCGCAATAGTTTCCGTTGTGAAAGATTTTAATGATACTTCAATATATTCAAATCCTACAACTGCTGAAATTGATATGAGTATTAATATCAATGTTATTTTCACGCTGGCAAGAAAAACTGATTTGTTTTATCAGTACTATAAATTTGTATCCCACGATAAAAAAGACCTCGAAGCAGTTCTGAATACTGCAAATCTTGTAGTTAATCTTAATGAAAAGATGAGGTCTTCATTAAAAGGGGAGGAGAGCAAGTTGAAGATGACAGAGGGAATATCCGGAATTTATAATATTTCAGTACTTGCCTCATTGGAGATGTATGGATTGACCGGTGAGAAATCATATCTTAACAGTGCTTTTGAGTTTTCTGAAAAAGGTAAAGCCTCTGTTTTGCTTTCATCTGTTAAAGAAAATGAAGCTCTGACTTTTAGTGATATTCCGGAGAAGATTAGAAATAAGGAAAGCTTACTGAAAAATGAGATAGCAAGCTATAAAAACAAAATTAATGAAGAAATTCAAAAGAGTAAACCCGACAAAAATAAATTGTCATTCCTTAATAAGGTGTTTTTTCAAAAAAATCAGGAATATGACAGTCTCATATCTTATATCGAATACAATTTCCCGGAATATTATTTATTAAAGTATAATAATTCTGTTATTTCGATTGATAAGATTCAGTCTTCACTTCATTCGGATGAATCTTTATTGGAGTACAAGATAACTGATTCTGCCTTAGTGGTTTTTTGCATTTCAAAAGATGAGATTCAGTATTCGGTTAAACAGTTACCTGCCGGATTTCCAGATAGTGTTGCGCAGGTTGTGAAAATGATTGACAGAACTCCGATGTCGGGTAAGTTAAAAGAACGAATAGCGAGATTTGGTTTATTATCAAACGGACTGTTTAAGACTCTTTTTAATGGTATAGTACTCCCCGATGAAACAAACGGGCTTATTGTTGTTCCGGATGATTACCTTGGATATATGCCTTTTGAAGTGCTTCTCACGGAAAAACCCGTTGCAGGCACAAATGATTATGGGAAATTAAAGTATTTATTGGAAAAGTATTGGATATCATATAGTTATTCTGCCACTCTTTTGTTTCAGGAGAAAAAGAAAAGCAAATCAAATGGAAAGGTTTTGGCAATTGCTCCCGAATATGATAATATTGACAGGATCATAGAAAATATACCCGACAACATCAAAGCATTGGCAGAGAACCTGACACCACTTGAATACACGGGTGACGAGGTGGACGAAGTAACACAGGTGTTTGAAGGAGATAAGCTGATGGGAGCCGATGCAACCGAACATAATTTTAAGGCCAGGGCACCTGATTATAAGATATTGCATCTCGCCATGCACACCATAATTGACGATGAACATCCGCTGGAATCCAAGCTGGTTTTTACCCTTGACTCCGATACTGTTGATGATGGTTTTTTAAACACTTACGAGATTTATAATCTTAAGCTGAATGCGCAAATGGCAGTGCTGAGTGCCTGTAAAACAGGCTTTGGGAAGCTGAGTAGAGGTGAGGGTATTATGAGTCTTGCACGAGGATTTATTTATGCCGGCGTTCCGGGTATTGTAATGACGTTATGGGAAATTGATGATATTTCCACATCAAAAATTATGACCTGTTTTTATGAGAACCTTAAAAATGGTTTAAGAAAAGACGAAGCTCTCGGAAAGGCAAAGATTGCATATTTAAAAACAGCGGACAAACTTCATTCCCATCCCTATTTCTGGGCTGCATACGTACAAATTGGTGACAACTCACCTATCGAGGAAAGTTCGGTTTTCCCGTGGATTGCCGGAGGAATAGTTGCCCTGTTTATTGTCATTTTTCTCGTAATATTTAAGAGAAAGAAGTGATAGCATTGCCCTGGTGATATGCCCTGTTATCATTCCGTTTTAATCAAAAGGTTCCTTTTATTCTTTGGTTTTATTTTCTTTGACCTTCTCTGTAATCATTTGGAATTCCTTACGGTTTTGTAATACTTTGAATGTTTGGGCTTTTATTATTCTTTCCGGTTCTTTAAACCCTTTGTCAGCTGCTTTTTGCAATTGAGCAAGAGCAAAATCCGGTTTCTTTAACTGTATGAAATAGGATGCCCTTAAGTAATAAACTTCCGGATTATCAGGGTCAACCATTTCATAGATCATCAGGAATTTG
>JALSSR010000287.1 GCA_026984135.1 Bacteroidales bacterium | reverse complement strand
TTACTCAAAAACCACACTCCTTATCCCTAAAGCAGGTATTTTCAATTCATTACCGGCCTTTTTCCTGCTCTCACCATCAGGATCGGACAGGTAGAGTGTAGGCACTCCCTGTCCAAAGTTAAAACTAACTGTCTCCGTTTTATTTCCTGGATTGTAAAGTCTCACCAGCGTACCGTTCTTGACCGGTCGCATTAGTGTTACAATTACATTATCGCTATTCAATGAAAAAGATTTTTTATAAACCGGCTTTCTTTTATCCGCCGATACTGCAATAAGCGGCTGGTTATGTTCGATACCGCATTTTTCGGCAAAGACCGGATCAAACTCATTATGAGGATATAGCGAATAACTAAAGCTAACCTTACCACTCTGGCTCGCTTTAAAGTTGGTATTCCAATAGTTATTCATTACATAGGAAAAAAGTTTTGTGGAATTGGGAACACTGTCAACCCAGCCAATCTCTTTGGCGTCGGTTGTAATGTCGCCTATTTCTATGATCGGTGCTTCTTTGACCGTGAATGTCAATCCGTATTTTTCATTGGAGATATCGATCCAGCGCTGGATAGTAAAGAAGTTTTTATTTGACCCGGGCAACTGCCCGACATCCGGCATATAATATCCCCAGGCAATTCCAAGATTATTAACGCCACCGGGAAGTTTAAACGGATATTTGAAATATAATCCTTCGGGATTGCGTATATCCTTTTTGTCTATTGTATTTATAATATCCAGTCTTTGGAGTTTATCAATCACCCTCACTTCCCTTGTGAGGCTGTTGCAGCCTTCCGCACCCGATTCAATCAAAAATGAATATACAAGAGGTCCCGACTCCTTGATATTTATAAAAGGCAGTTCCTGCTTATAAACCGTTTGTATCTTACGCCCTTCCACATAAAGAAAAGAGTTCAGTCCCTGAGCGAAGGTATTGGAATTGAACGGAAAGTTCTTAAATCTCAAACTTGTAATATTTCCCGATTGCTTGTTTATTTTAAATCTGAGCAGGCCATTTTCAAATTTATTATCTACAAATATATTTTTTTTCTGTATCAGACTGTTGCTGCTTTTAACAATATAAAACCGTTTTGCAGCCAAAGGAGGAACATCCTGTGCCAGAAAGACAAACTCACCCGTACTCAGTCGTTGCGACGGGTAAATATTACCCGATCTGTCCTGCACTTCATTTCCGTCAACAAAATAGTTTTCGGGTATTGTAACAAGGTCTGACCTTTTCCATGAATTTGTATTATAAACATCTATAACTCTAACTGTTTCCGTCATTTCGGGTTTAACGGCATCTCGAAGCAACTCTTTCGACTGCCTGTCGGCTGCCACAGCATAAGAACGTTTCACCTGCCACTGCTGTTTAACAAAAGGATCGTCGGGTTCGCTGACGGAATTCCACGCACCCCAGGTATGTTCACTGTACAGCAACACATTACGCCAGGCCGAATCGAATCTTTCCTCCGGATAGTTTTCAGGGTCTAAGAGAGTATATAAAATCTCAGCCTGAACCAGTCTTTCGGAAGCGGCAAGGTTCATCCCCGTTTCCATAGCTGTTGAAGCCGCTCCGTCTTCCCAATAGCCTGTCAACTCGCCTTTCATAACAGGAATGGTACTCCCGTACTCTTTTTCAAACTTTGAGAATGATTCGCTTACGGTTGAGATATGCAGTTTAGGTGTGACAAATTTCTCATTCCATTTTTTCACAATTTCCGGCAAATATCCGTCGGGAGGGCCGTTATCGGAACCGATGTTATACCTCATCACAACCATTCCATAAGGGTAGTGTTTTGCTACCAGTTCATCAATATATTTCAGAATACGCTGCTCTTTCAGAGTATTATACATTTTTCCGTACCCAAGCCCCGTATGAAATTCGGAATAACCTTTTCCGTGTACCCAGCACAACACCTTTTCCTCGCCCGAGGGTGATTGCCAGTAAAAAGGTTTGTCTCCCAGTTTTTGAAGGATATCACCTATCCTGTCAAAGGTATTTGTCCCGATTGAAAAATATTTTATTCCGTTTTGAGCCATAACGGGAATAAGTCCCCAGGTATATCCCGGAATATCCGAAATCATTGCAGATTTAATTTTCACGCCGCACATCTCCCCTATTTTCTTCCCGTAATCAAAGGCTCTGTAAAGTTCTTCGGGACGACACAATTCGGTAAGCAAGTTTGCATATAAACCGTCAAGTTCAATACGGCCTTTTTTCACTGCATTGACAAAAACATCTTTTTCTTTATCCGTTGCATTTTTCAGGTAACATTCCACCGGCCACATCACTTCCGTATTCCACTTGAATTGCGCTTCAGCCGGATATCCGGCACTATTTCCCGCTATTTCTATGGCCTTTGCAATATTTTGCCTTTGAGTTTTCTCCACTTCGCTTTGCACCTGCGTATAACCAATATCAACGTGAGAGTGAGGAAGCAGATATATTTCATATTGTTTAACAGGATGAACCTTTATGTTTTTTTTAAGCAATATTGCGTTTCCCAATTTAACAACACTATTGAACGTCCGGTTTTTGTTAACGACAGGAATGTCAACATAAGCGATATTCAACCCGAGGCTGACGGGAACGGAGGTCTGTCGTTCTCCTATTTCCACAAATGCCGTATCAGATTCACCGAAATGAAGAATATCAACCCGCAAAGATTGAAATTTATGTCCGTCTTTTTTAACAATGGCATTCTCCTGTTTAATTCTTGCACCGCGGTGCATAACATATCTGAAAATCATAAACCAGGTTCTGCTGCCGGCCGATTCACCGACAACCTTCAACTTTAAAGGTTTACCCGGCCGGTTAAGATTTTTCGGAACCTTCAGGAACATATAACCGAAGAGGTCGCCGTATTTATCAACAAGGGTACTTTTAAAGGTCAGTTCCATTCCGTTTGATGCCGTTTTTGTCCACTCTTTTACCAGAGTATCGGCAGGAGATGAGAAAGAAAACAGTTTTCTATTATTGACATACAGTTCAAAAGTATGCGGGTCTTCAGGATTTACGTCAATACCTGCAATCCAGACAAACTTAACAAAGTCACCCCTGAATTCAAGGGGCATGGGAGCTGTTTCCCACTCTATATATTTCTCTTTTTTCAGTGAGCGAACCAGCAAAGATGAGTCGGCATCGGGTTGCTGGCATTCGTATCTCAATATCTCCCCTTTTATATCTTTTTTATATCCGCTTACATATTGTCCGTAAACAATAACGGATTGAAAAGAAAACAGAGTAATTAAAAAAACCGAAAAGATTAATTTTTTAATATACATATTTACTTAATTTAACAGGTTGATCCGTATTTTTTGAAAAAGGGACAAGAGTAAATTCAAAAAAATAGTTCCTTGCCGGCAATGTATATTTTTTATGAACAGGAGCTCCCCAACTATTATCTCCTCCAACGCCCATTTGCTGATAATCAATGTTCCAGGTGACAAGATTCTGCTTTTTAATGTCGTTGCAGTGTTTTTGCGGAGCATTTTTCCCGGGATGATCCAGATCGTATTGATTATAATTATAAACTTCCGTGCTAATAACAGAGTCTCCCACAGCCATCAGTCCGGTACCGGATGCATTGTAAACTGCAAACCATCTGACATCCGTTTTATTTCCATTCTCCTGCGGTCTCACATATTTGTGATACTGCTCCCAGGCTGTCCCTCTGTACAATCCGAAAGGTGCTCCCGTTTTTCTATCCCAATAGCTTTCGTGAGGTCCTCTTCCAAACCAGCTAATACTATCAAATTCACCTGCAAGCAACAATTGCATTCCAAGACGCGGCAACTCCGGGAGACCACGGGTATCACCCCAAAGATTTAACGAAACCTTTATAGCTCCGTTACGAAAAATAAGATAGCTGACACTCATCATCATTCCTGTTCGCAAATGACGAAATTCCGATGTAAAAACAATATTCCTTTGTTCTTTTACAAATCCGGTTTTTATCTTCTTAAGAATAAATTGAGCATCCTTCCATATTTCACATCTGCCCGGCATACCATTTCCCAAATCATTATCGGTTGGCGGTCTCCATAAATTAGGCTGAAGTCCTCTGAGAAGAAACTCTTTCCCTTCAAACTTATAGGATATCATATTCCCCGACAGGGTATCAAATACAACAGAAAAATCACTCCCCCTGATTATCAGATTATTGCGATTCCATTCGGTTTTCAATTGAGGCAAATCACTAATATCTTTAAATATCCGGTTCTTAACTACAGGATGAGTTTTGGTTCCTGTCATCAATACCGGTTCCGGCCATTGCTTTTGCTCCCAGGCTATCAGATATCCCTTAGGAATAGGTTTATTATTATATTTTGAAAATACTTTTATCATTAAATAATACTGACTACCCCATTTCTTTTTGAATGCAGGAAGGTTCAGGTTTAATGTGAGAGTATCGTGGGGCTTAAGATTTATTTCAGGTAATATTTCCGAAGCGATAATCCTGCCATCAGTCATTATTTCCCATTTAAAAACAAATTCATTAAGGTTTGTAAAATCATAACTGTTTATAATACTGACTTTTCCGGAATCAATATCAACAATATTAATTCTGACAGGTTGATAAACTTTTTTCACTTCCCATATATGTGGATGCAGCGAACGGTCGGCTGCCACTAAACCGTTAGCACAAAAGTTAGAGTCGTTGGGAATTCCGGAATCTCCCATATCACCACCATAAGCCCAGTACATTTGTCCGTCGTCATCATATTTCAAAAAGGTCTGGTCAACCCAGTCCCAGATATAACCACCTTGAAGTATAGGATACTTATAAATCACATCCCAGTAATCCTGCAAATTGCCAACACTGTTTCCCATGGCATGAGCATATTCACAAAGAATCAGGGGCTTCTTTTTATCAGATTCGGCATACTCTTTCAGAAATTCGATTTTTTTATACATCGGACAATAAATATCCGATAAACCGTTTAATCCTGCATCTTCACTTTGAACCGGACGCGTGGGATCAGTTATCTTTATATAATTATATGTATCTCTGAAATTTTGTCCGTACCCCGTTTCATTTCCCAAAGACCATACGATTATGCAAGGATGATTTTTATCGCGTTCAACCATCGCCTTTGTCCTTTCCATAAAAGCGGATTTCCATTCAGGTTTGTCTGCAAGAGTTTTTTCAGGATTATAAGGATCACTTCCGTGAGCTTCAATGTTTGCCTCATCAATGATGTATAAACCGTATTCGTCACACAGTTGATACCATTCAACCCTATTGGGATAATGACTGCACCTAACCGCATTAATATTGAATTTTTTCATCAACTCAATATCTTTTATCATTGACTCTTTAGTTATTACACGACCGTTAAGCATATCGTGTTCGTGACGGTTTACTCCGCGAATTGTAACCGGAACCCCATTGATAAGAAGTTGACTCTTTTTTATTTCAACTGTACGAAACCCTACTTTTGAACTAACGGCTTCAACAATTTTGTCATCTTTATCCAATAGATATATTACCAGATTATACAAAAAGGGTTTTTCTGCCGACCACTTTTTAACCCCGGTTATAATTCCTTCAAAAGTTACACTTCGCCTTTCTCCCTTCGAGAAATTTATTTCATAGGAATTATTCAAAACTCTTTTGGCAGGATGTTTTCTTGTATTTGCATTAACCGACTCAAAAAGATCATAATTTATTTTGTAGTTTGACACCTCCGATTTCGAATTATTTTCAATGTCAACTTCAAGATTAAGGATACCTGATGAATAAAAATCATCAAGACCGGCTCTAACGGTAAAGTCTTTAATCGCAATTTTGGGAGTAGAATACAGAAAGACATCACGTTCAATGCCACTTATTTTCCAGTAATCCTGACCTTCGAGGTAACTACCGTCACTCCATCGGTAAACTTCAAGAGCCAATGTATTCTTTCCTTTTCCGACAATATTTGTAATATCAAATTCAGAAGGTGTTTTACTATCCTGACTATAACCGATAAATTTACCGTTGACCCACAGATAGAAAGCCGACCTGACTCCCCCAAAGTGAATGAAGATATTTCTTGCCTCCCAGGTTTTCGGAATGCTGAATTCCGTTCTGTATGAGCCTACAGGATTATAGTCGTGTGGAATATGCGGGGGATCCGAGGGAAAGGGATAGTCAACATCGGTATAAATAGGAACCCCAAAACCTTTTAACTCCCAGTTTGCCGGAACATCTATTTCATCCCACGAAGAGTCATCATAATCAACTTTATAAAAATCCTTTGGCCTGTCGTCCGGCTTCCGTACCCAGTTGAATTTCCATTTTCCATTCAACAATTTCACAAAACGGGATTCCGACTTATCATTTCTCAAAGCTTTTTCAATATTTGCATAGGGATAAAAGGTTGCATGGTCAGGTTCAGTGTTGATTCTGTAGATTTGCGAATCTTCCCGATAATTCTGAAAGAAGTCGGAGTTCTGCGAAAAGAGATTTATT